>JBAXLV010000101.1:0-7413 GCA_037134635.1 Alcaligenaceae bacterium | reverse complement strand
GGTGACGAGCTTAAACCCAGATTACCCCTTGCTGCGCTTCGGTACTGGGGATTTGTCTGCAGTGATGCCGGGCTTATCGCCGTGTGGGCGCACGAATACACGCATTCGTGGCTGGCTTGGACGCGCCGATCAAACGACCAAAGTACGTGGCCTCTTTGTGCATCCAGGGCAAATTGCTGAGTTAGTCCGTCGTCATCCGGTGGTGAAGCGCGCCCGACTTGTGATCAGCGGTACGACCGGTGCGGATGTCATGCTGTTACGCGTTGAAGCCACTGAACAAAGCGAGGCCTTCAAAGAGCAGCTCGTGGCAACAGCGCGCGAGTTGACAAAGCTTAGGGCGCAAGCCGAGGTTGTTGCCTTGGGTAGTTTGCCCAACGACGGCAAGGTGATTGATGACGTGCGCGTCTATACATGAATCGAGTACGTTGAGACGAATTATTCAACCACGAGTGTGCCGCGCATGATCGGCGAGTGACCCGCAAACGTACATAAAAACATATAGGTTTCGCCGGCGATTAATTGCGAAACAGAAAATGTGACGCTCGCTGTTTCACCTGTACCGATTAACTTGGTGTGCGCGATGACGCGTTTGTCGCTTTGATCAACGTGATGCTCAGCGGGCCCTGCCGCCATGCCGGTGCGCGCGACACCGTCAAGATCACTCTTTTTTGTCAAGACCCAGTTATGGGACATGGCTAGAGCGGGTAGATGACCGGTGTGCGTGAGCGTCACGGTGAAATCTTTACAACGCTTGGGCACCACGATATGCGAAGGTAGAAAGCGCAATGCGTCATTCGTTTGCAGGGTGATCGCGCATTCGCTCGCGCTTGCGGCGCCAGTCATTGAAAGTAGCGATAAGAAGAAGAGGATCGTGAAGGCTCTAAACATCTTGTGGCCACGGTTGAATAAATTGTCGTACTGTTGCATGGTGTGTTCACTGGTTAACAGACTAATCAGGCGCGTGTTCGCACAAATTGGCCATGACCGCGACGCGCGATATGCCCTTCGAGTTCAAGCGCAAAGAGTTCAACCTGCAATTGCGCGGGCGGCAAGCCGGTACGTCGCTGCAGTTGATCCTCTGTAATGGGATCGTAGCCGATTGCGTCCCAGGTGGGTGAACGAAGTGCCTGCGAAGAGCGTGTGCATGACGTTTGCGCAGTCGAGGTAACACGTTGTGATCGGGCGGCATCCGGATGTAATTCGGTCAATATATCCGCCCCAGACTCGACGAGTTTGGCACCTTGTTGAATCAGGGCGTGCGGCCCACGGGCTAAGGGCGAGTGAATTGATCCAGGAATGGCAAATACTTCGCGCCCCATGTCGACGGCCAAGCGTGCGGTAATGAGCGAACCGCTTTTAAGGGCCGCCTCGACCACGACCACGCCGAGGCTTAGACCCGCGACGATTCGATTGCGTTTTGGGAAATGCGCTGCAAGCGCTGGACGCCCCAGAGAAAACTCAGACAGGATTAAACCGTCGGCCGACAGGATGTCTTCGGCGAGGGAGCGATGCGCACTGGGGTAAATAACATCGGGACCCGTGCCCAGCACGGCGATCGTGCCGCCACCGTCGAGCCCTGCTTTGAGGGCACCACGATGGGCGGCGGCATCGATACCGTGCGCTAAACCGCTGATAATCGCAAAACCTTGCTGAGCTAAATACTGGGCGAAGGCTTGCGCGTGGTCGAGCCCGTCGGCCGTAGCGTTGCGTGCACCGACGATGGCGAGTGCGTCTTGCGCCAGTCGACCAAGCGCACCGCGCGCGTACAGCACGAGGGGCGCATCGGGAAGTTGGCGTAACCGGGCTGGGTAACATGAATGAGCCGGTGTAATGAGTGCTTGGCCGGCCTCGTTGGCCCAGCGTAAGGCGCGCTCGATGTATTGAGCGTCGTCGCAACTGAGCGGCTGTATTAGATGCGTGGCTAGAGCAGGCGTCAACATCGCGCGAAGGGTGGCGTACGAGGCTTGGTACAGGGCACGCGGGTCATCGAATGTTTGTAAGAGCCGGTTGGCGTAAATCGGCCCAAGCCCAGGCTGTAGGCTTAATCGTAGCCAGGCGGCAAGCGCATCGTCAGAGTGAATATTTTGCATGCAGCCGAGTGTGCCATGAACCACCTGTCGGACGAAACGCGAACTAGGCTAAAAAAGCCCACGCTGAAATTAAAACGCCGAGCACATATTGCGCTCGGCGTGTCGTGCAACGTAAGGGTTAGTCAGGCATTCAATTGTCGACCTTGATGCCAGCGTCGCGAATAGCCTTGCCCCAGAACGCATAGTCTTTGGCGATATAGTCGGCAAATTCTTTTGTCGAACCATACAAGGGTACGAGGCCCGCCGCGTTCAATTTTTTACCAACTTCAGGGTCTGCCGAAGTGCTGATAAAGGCTTTGGCAAGTGTTGCGATGATGTTGTCAGGCGTTTTGGGTGGCGCCACGACACCGACCCACGACGGTGCCACAACGGCGGTACCCTGTTCTGAAAGTGTTGGGATTTCGTTGATCAGTTCAACACGTTTTTCTGAAGCAACACCGAAGGGAATTAATTTCGTTTTGAAACCGGCAGCTAAGGGCGCAGGTACGAGCGCAAGATCAACCTGACCACCCATGGCGGCTTGCGCAGCGGGCGCAGCGCCTTGATAGGGCACATGCAGCATTTCAGTTTTTGTGACCTGCAAAAATTGTGCCATGGCAATATGACCTGCGCTGCCATTGCCCCAGCTTGAGTAACTGAGTTTGCCTTTTTTCGCCAGCGCAATAAGCTCGGGTACGGTTTTAGCTTCAAGACCTGGGCGACCCATCAAGACGAAGTTCACAACAGCAGAAGGTGCAATCGGCACGAATTGTGCAGAGATGAACTTTGGATTTGGATAGAGCGCTGGATACATCGAGTAGGTATCCGCACTGGATAACAGCAGCGTGTAGCCATCGGGTGCAGCGGTGAAGACCGCTTCGTGTGCAATGGCACCATTGGCGCCTGCGCGGTTTTCAACCACAACCGTTTGCCCTAACCTATCGCCTAGGGCATTGACCACGATTCGCGCGATCGTGTCTGAACCACCACCCGGTGGGTATGGAACAATCAGCTTAATGGGTTTTGTTGGCACCCAGGCCGCAGGTGCTTGTGCCGTTGCGACAAAGGGTGCTGCGCCCAGTGTGGCGGCTAATACGAATCCTTGAAGCAGACCACGTAGTTTTTTTTGTATTGGCGCTATCTGTGTGCTTGTTACACGTTTGGTAAGTTTCATGCCTTCTCCTTGCTGTGATTTGAGCGAGCTGCTCAGGTTCTTAAAATTATTTTCCCGTAAATTTTGGTGGTCGCTTTTCGTTAAACGCCCGGATACCTTCCATTCGATCTTCGGTGGCCACAAGGCGACTATAGGCTTCAACTTCAAAAAACATACCAGTGCGCATATCCATTTGCAAGCCAAAGGTAATGGACTTTTTGGCTTGGCGTACTGCGATGGGGGCATTGGCCAAAATTCGTTGCACAAGCTTCATGGTCTCTTCATGTAGTGCGGCTTTTGGATAGACATGGTTGAGCAGGCCAAAGCGCAAGGCTTCTTGCGCATCAAAGGGGTCGCCGGTGAAGATCACTTCTTTGGCCCGACGAACACCGATGGCGCGTGGCAACTGTTGGGTGCCACCACCGCCGGGCATGATGCCGCGTTTGACTTCGGCGAAACCGAAGCGTGCGTTGTCAGAGGCAACGATAAAGTCACACGATAATGCAAGCTCAAGTCCACCTGCAATGGCCGCACCATTGACGCAGGCAATAGTGGGAACAGGGCAGTCATAAATTGCACGCGCCATGCGTTCGAATAAATAGTGCTGCGTGTTGAACTGAGCATCGGTCATGCCGTCACGTTCTTTTAAATCGGCACCACCGCAAAAAATCGTCTCGCCCGCGCCGGTTAGCACGACGCAGCGAAACTGTTCGGGCGAAGCTTCAAGCGTACCAAATACATGAATCAGTTCTTCGCCCATGGTGGTGTTCAGCGCGTTGGCCACCTTGGGCCGGTTCAGTTGCACCATCAACAAACCATCGAACGGTGAAGACAAGGCCAGGGTTTGGTAGGGCGTGGCAAGATTAATTGTTGCAACAGACATCATTTCTCCGTGTTGGTATCAGGTGAGACTGGGTGCAGCAGATAATCGTGTTGACCCAGTGTAGGCGTATTGCCGGCCAAGGGTGGGCGTTTGCCGCCGAACGAGATCGGCAAGGCGACCGTGGTGGCTTTGCCATCTGGAGTGGTTCGTAAAATATCGAGTGCTTGAGTTTGTTCGTTGGCGATGACGCGATCGACTGTTTGAATCGGACCGCAGGGGATCGAAACGGTCTCAAGTTTCGCTAGCCATTCATCTGCAGGCAATTGTTTGAAGCGCGGTTGTAGTAATTCGATTAGTGCGACGCGGTTTTCAACGCGACCGCCGTTGGTGATAAAACGCGGGTCTTGCGCAAGCGCCGGCAAGTTCATGACCTGACAGAGCCGCGCGTAAAGAGAGTCATTGCCCGCGGCGACCAAAATCGCCCCATCCGCGCACTCAAACACCTGGTACGGAACAATATTGGGACTGCTCGAGCCACTGCGCTTGGGTAAGGCTGCGCCTGCAAGTACATCAGACAGTGGCACCATCATCCATGCCAGTGCAGTTTCATACAGAGAGACATCCACAATCTGACCGCGCCGCATCGGGTCGGCATCACGTGTGCGCAGCGCCGACAAGACGCCGATCACCGTCCACAACCCTGTACCCATGTCGTTGAGCGATAAGGGCACGCGGCTTAGCGCATCGCCTTCGTGACCCAAAATACTCATCATGCCACTGTAGGCTTGCGCCAGGGGATCGTAGCCAGGCTTGTCGCTCAGGGGCCCGCTCGCACCAAACGCGCCAAGATTGCAATAGATTAATGATGGACGCGCTGTCGTAAGCGCTTGGGCGCCTAGCCCATGACTGTCAAGATTACCCGGTTTTAAATTTTGAATCACAACATCAGCGTGTGCGTGAATAAAGTCACGGATGCGATCAATACAGTCTTTGTCACTGAAATCAGCACTAATACTTTGTTTGCCATTGTTCATCGCATGAAAGAGTGCGGCCGCCCCCTCGATGAAGGGTGGGCCCCAACCGCGCGCGTAGTCGCCTGTTTTGGCATTCTCGATCTTGATGACGCGTGCGCCTAAGTGCGCAAAAATTTGACCCGCGTAGGGGGCCGCTAAACTGTGGCCAATTTCGATGACGCAAAGACCGGCAAGAGGAAGTGGCTGACTCATTTGACACTTCCCTGGTACCCGTACTGTGAGCGTGCCGCTTCAAGTGTGATGTAGCCATCTAAGAGGTCTGCTTCTATGGACGCAACGGGGCGCTCTTTAGGATCACCGTAACCACCACTGCCTGCCGGTTGCAGCAAGACGCGATCACCTAGATGCACGATCTCGGTTGCACCTTTGCTAGGCATCGAACGCTCTGTGCCATCAGGGCTCACAATGCGACATTCGAATAACCCGCCGGCGAGACCGCCAAAATATCCTTCGGGGGCGGCTTGACCGCGTTCGCCTGCCGCAGTGACGGTTGCCTCTTCAAAGCCCACGCGATAGGTGCGCCGAGAAGTTAAGCCACCACGCCAACGTCCAGCACCTCCACTGTCAGGTACCAGCGCCCAAGCCTCAACCATGATCGGCATAGTTTGTTCGATGAACTCAACGGGTAAGGCACCCGCATTGCCAACGTAGACGCGAATACCATTGATGCCATCGCGCGTGGCGCGTGCGCCCATACCGCCACCGTGCGGTTCGACTAAGCTGATAAATTCTTTGCCTGTGCGGCGCACGCGCGCTTCATTGGGATCACGCCCACCAAAAACGCCAGAGCAGGCCGCACAGTTGCTTTGACCAATCACACGCTCGGGCACCGCTTGCGACAAGGCCTTCAAGCAAAGATCGATGACACGCGGTGAGGTTTCGGTGTTACCACTGACGACTGAAGCCGGAAACGTACAGTTCACAATGCTGCCTAAAGGGGCTTCGATTGTGACGGGGCGGTAGCAGCCTTGATTGATAGGAATCGCAACATCCGTCAGTGCTTTAACCGTAAACCATGTGCTGTTACAGGTGACCGCAAGTGGGCAGTTGATCCCGCCGCGCGCTTGTTTGCCAGTCCCTGTGTAATCAAAATGTATTTGATCGCCTGAGACCGTGACTTTGACTTTAATGGGAATATTGGCGCCCGACCAGCCGGGCGATTGCACGCCTTCAACAAAGTCTTCTGCCTCATAGATGCCATCTGGAATGCCGCGAATCGCCTCGCGCATTAAAGTTTCAGAGTGATCGAGAGAGCGCTTCATGGCATCGCGCAGGGCCGCTGCGCCATATTTTTTAACTAAAGATTGAATGCGCTGATCTCCTACGAAGGTGCCGGCGTATTGCGCCTGGATATCCAGCAAGCGGCCTTCAGGGTCGCGGGTATTGCTGACAATCATTTTTTGTACGTCGCGAACAATCTCATCGTTGCGAAACAGCAGAACGGGCGGGATGCGAATGCCTTCGCCATAAATATCCCAAGTGTTCAACGCATAGCTGCCAGGTGCTTGGCCGCCGATATCGTTCCAGTGGCCACGGGTCATGACAAAGGCAACGATCTCATTGTCGACAAACACGGGCCGAGTAATTTGGATATCGGGTTGATGATTGCCGCCGCCTAAGTACGCATCATTACTGATAATGACGTCACCAGGGCGCAGGTTGTCTCGCCCAATCGCTTCGACCGACACTTTGGTTGAGATCACGGCCGAACCCAACATGGTTGGGATATCGTTGCCTTGCGCAACGAGCTGCATCTGCGCATCAAACACCGCGGCCGAGGCGTCGGCACCCAGATGCATGATCGGGCTGGCCGCCGTGCGCATCATGGCGATTTTCATTTCACGCGCAATCGCATAAAGTGAATTGCGTAGAATTTCGTAAACAATGGTTTGCATGTTGACCCTAAAGTGAGATGCGCAGATTGCCAACGGCATCAATGCGAGCAGTTTGACCCGCTTTGAAAATCAGACAACTGCTTTGCTCTTCGATAATTGCAGGCCCTTCGATGATTGCGAGCGCAGCAAGGCTCGCACGCTGATAGGTCGGTAGCGCCTGCATACGACCATCAACGTAGACTTCGCGCGTTCGCACCGCAGTCTGAGCGGGGGTTGCGAGGTTGGCAGTGGTTTGCTGCGTCACGATCCCGCGCCAGCCAGTGCGCACGCTGGCTTGTATGCGCAAATTCACCAGCACAATCGGCTGATCGGGCTTGGTGAAGTTCCACATCCGTTTGTGGTTGAGCTCAAAACCCGCGCGAACGGTTGCAATCAACTGGGCGTATCCAGCCTCTTCAAGTAGTTGGGCGGGGATGTCGACTGAAATCGAGGCAGGTTG
>JBAXLV010000100.1:0-7419 GCA_037134635.1 Alcaligenaceae bacterium | reverse complement strand
GGAAAAAGTACCTTGCTGCGAATTTTGGCGGGACTGCTTCAGCAAACCGCTGGTAAGGTCAGCATCGATGGACAAGATGTCACTGGCCTATCGCCTGCAGATCGTGGTGTAGGGATTGTGTTTCAAAACTATGCTCTGTTTCCGCATATGTCGGTTGAGGATAATGTCGCCTACGGGTTACAAGCTCAACGACTTGGTGATCGCAAGTTCATTCGAGACACTGTTCAGCGCATGCTCAGTACCGTACGTCTAGATGAAATGGCGAAGCGCTTTCCGCGTGAACTATCGGGCGGTCAACAACAGCGCGTGGCGCTTGCCAGAACCTTGGCGGTGAATCCACGGATCTTGTTACTAGATGAACCCTTAGGTGCCTTGGATAAAAACCTGAGGCTTGACATGCAGATTGAGATACGACGACTGCAACGAGAGCTCAATATCACCACGATTATGGTGACGCACGATCAAGAAGAAGCCTTGAGTATGTCGGATCGCGTTGCGCTGTTAAACGCGGGCAAACTTGAGCAATTTGATACGCCCACAAAAATTTATGATCAACCCAACTCTGCCTTTGTTGCAACCTTTGTCGGTACTGCAAACTTATTAGAAGCCCAGTTGGTGCAACAAGCGGGGCGTTTCGTGGCGCAACCCAGTGTCGGCGGAGCCTTGGCCCTTTCTTCTCCAAGTCCACACGCAAACGCGGGTTCTATTGTTCTTGCGATACGTCCGGAACAATGGGCGCTTGCTTCAGAAGCTGAGCGGGCTGATGCGCTAGAGGCCAAAGTTCAGTTAGTGATGCCACTTGGCCCTTCACTGGTCATTGATTTGTTGTTGCGCGACGGAACAAGCATCAAGCTTGCTATGCCCAGAACCCAAGCGCTTGTCTTTGAACACGGGATGATCCTTTATCTGAAGCTGCGTGAAGGTGCTCGACCCTCGGTGTTTAGTACGGCAGGTCATTAGTTTTTTAGCTGCGCTATTTTTTTCTAATATGCAATGTAATACCCCCTAACGATTATCTTTAATTTATCCTTTTTTAGGAGTCTGTCATGAAACTGCAACGCCGCAATCTTCTAAAAGCTTTGAGTGCTGTCAGCGCTACCGGCTTTTCGCTCGGAATTCCCGGCCTCTCGTTTGCGCAAGCAAAGGCCTTGGCTGCGACAACATTTCCCGGAGCCTGGGAGGAATCACATCGCGGGATCTTATTGCCGGCCTTTAGAAAAGTTTCTGGTGTTCAAGCGAATTTGGTTGCGTCACTCGCCGTTGATACGGTTGCAAAAATTAATGCCTCGCGCGCAGCGCCTCCGTTTGATGTCGTGCTCTTAGATGAAGGCCCCTATCTTGCGACACGCGAACAGGGCATCTATGAAAAGCTTCCGACCGACTTGATGCCGAATCTCAAAGATTTACCTGCAAAGTTTATTGATCCGACTGGGCAGGGCGCGTTAGTATCTGCACAAATTTATGGCATTGCTTACAACACTGAACGCATCAAAGTTGCCCCCACTTCGTGGGCCGATATGTTGAAACCTGAGTACAAAGGTCGCATTGGTCTGGTGTCAATGGGTTCGACACTTGGCTCGGCCTGGATGGCCGAGATTGCGCGTATTAATGGTGGCAGCGAAGAGAACATGGAACCCGCGTTTGACTTCGTTAAAAAACTATTACCGAACGTGGGTGCTGTTGCGGCGAACCCTGGCGTTCTGGCAACCTTGTTTCAACAAGGCCAGATCGATTTCTCAGTGCACTACATTAACAACATCGAAGCCCTCAAAGCAAAAGGTGTACCAGTCGCGCTGACACGTCCAGATAGCAATTGGGGCTTGGTGCGCAGCACGATGCACATTGTGAAGAACACGAAGGTGCCTGAATTGGCTGCGCAATATATCAACACCGCGTTGAGCCTTGACGTTCAGCAAAAAATGAGTGACGCGCCGTACTTTGTTGCCCCGACTAATAAGGGTGCAAAATTTGGTGGTTCGTTGGCTGCGATTGCAAAGAACATGGAGGATCTCGAGGGCTTCAGAAGCACAGACTGGCTCAAACTGAATCCGCGCCGCGCGGAGTATATCGATCGCTTTAACCGTGAAGTGAAGGTGTGATAGCTCGTTGAGTAAATTTTTGATCAATCGCTAAATAAACGGATCTTCTGGTGCTTTCGAACTCGCTGCAACTCAAGCGCGATAAATGGCTAGTCTTGCCATTGTTGGTATTTTTCGCCTTATTTGTCGCGGCACCGTTGGCTTTGATGGCCGGGATCAGTTTGTTTAGCGACACTGCAATGACGCAAATGGGCGGTGCACAGTACGCTAAGTTTTTATTTGACGGCTTTAATCGCGCGATTTTGTTCGAAACACTGACGCTTGCCGCAAGCGCAGTGGTCATTTCAATTTTGATTGGCTATCCGGTTGCTTATCTTTACACGCTTTTGCCACGCCGTTGGCAAACCGTTTTATTGTTTGCGATTTTGCTTCCACTGCTGACAAGTTCAGTCGTACGCACGTTTTCGTGGGTCGTGATTTTAGGACGCGAAGGTTTAATCAATCAGTTACTACTGTCTTGGGGCTGGACGGCGGTTCCACTCAAGCTGCTCTATACGCCGGGCGCGGTCATGCTTGCCGTCTCGCAAATTGAGATGCCTATGATGATTTTGCCCTTGATTGCCGCGCTGTCTGGCATTGATCCACAATTAAAAGATGCCTCGACCGCCTTAGGGGCCGGCAAGTGGCGTACGTTTTTGAAGGTCACGTTTCCGCTGTCGATCCCAGGGTTATTAGCAGGTTCGATCTTAGTGTTTGCAGCCTCTGCCAGCGCCTTGGTGACGCAAACGCTGGTGGGAGGTGGACGCATGATCTTCATGCCGTTTTATATTTATCAGCAAGCGATTCAGTCGCAAAACTATCCTTTCGCGGCCACCGTAGCTGTCATATTGTTAGTGAGTGTGCTGAGCATCGTGGCCTTAGTCAATTTTCTGGGCCGACGCAGTGCGGGGTTTGTACATGGTTAATCACACTCGAAAACAGATCGATCGACTCAGTTTTCATTGGATGCTCGGGATTGCTGCAAGCTTAGGTGCGCTGAGGCTGGTGCTGCCCACCGTAATCGTGATGGTCACCTCGTTTACCTCAGGTTATTCACTTAAATTTCCACCGCCTGGGTATTCAACCCGCTGGTATGAGGCCTTGTTTTTTGACTCGCCTGAAATTATTGATGCGTTTTTCTTAAGCTTGCACTTAGCGCTCGTGGCGACTGCAATCTCTACCCTATTGGCCACAGCGGCAGCCTTAGCCTTGGCGCGTAATCGCGCCTTTTGGGCACGGCTCATGGATTCGGTGTTTATGTCACCCCTGATGCTGCCAAGCCTTGCACTCGGGCTGGGTATTTTGATGCTGTTTAATTTAATGGGGCAGGGCTTGTCGTTTTCGACACTCGTGGCGGGCCATGTGGCCATTTGTACGCCTTATGTATTGCGCACCGCCTCAGCGAGTTATGCGCAGCTTGATCCCGTGATGCTTGACTGCTCGCATAGCTTGGGCGCCTCGGGTTGGTTTACGTTTAAACGCATTGAATTGCCCGCGCTCTTGCCTGGCATCGCGACCGGTGCCTTCATCGCGTTTATGTCGTCTTTAGACAATGTCGCGTTATCGTTATTTTTATCTGACGCGCGTTCTGAAGTCTTGCCGATCAGACTCTGGCATATCATCGAAGACAGTCTGGATGTACGAGCCGCTGCCGCCTCTGGGGCCTTGATCTTAGCCACACTGCTATTACTCTTAATAATGGAGCGCCTCGCGGGCATTTCGCGGTATATGAAGTAGTAACCAACTTTACTTGTGAGCTTTAAAAGAATAATGAAAAGAATTATTTTGCAAAATGTGCAAGCCTTGCACGGTGCCTCACAAACCTTCGATGCTAAACCCGTTGATTTGGTCATTGAGGGCACGCAGATCGCAGCGATCCTGCCTGGTGGAACTGCAACCGATGGTGAGGTGATGCCACTTGCAGGCCGACTTGCCGTGCCTGGCCTGGTCGATGGACATCTACATTCGCATGAACATTTTCAAAAAGGGCGTTTTGAAAACCTTCCGCTTGAGTTGTGGATGAACTATGTGCGTACCATCAAGCCGGTCGCCTTAACCCCTAGGCAAATTTATCTTCGAACTTTAATCGGCGCGATTGAAGCCTTACGCACGGGCTCGACCACCGTTGTGGATGATATGAGCCCGGGTGCGGTGCTGAATCCTGAAGTGGTTGAAGCCGTTTTTCAGGCCTATGAGGATATTGGCTTGCGTGCGGTCGTTGGTTTTTCAATGATGGATCGCCCCATCGTAGACAACTACGTGGATGTAGATCAGATCTTTTCTAAAGAACTGGTGACGCAACTTCGTGGTTTACCGCGACCGGATCCAACTGCGCTGATGCAGTTCATTCGAAACTTGGCACAAACGCATCATCCAAAGCAAGATCGCGTGGGGCTGATGGTGTCGCCTTCAGCCCCACATCGCTGTACACCTGAATTTTTAAAACAGTGTAGGGCCTTGGCCGACGAGCTTGATTTGCCTGCGGCGATTCATGCGCAAGAGACTAGGCTACAGGTTGTCACTGGCATGGCGTTTTATGGCAAAACGATGATTGCGCGCTTGGCCGAGCTTGGTTTTTTAAAGCCCAATACAACATTAATTCACGCCGTCTGGCTGAACGCTGACGAGCTGCAAATGATCGCCGATTCCGGTGCAACCGTGCAGCACAATGCATGGAGCAATCTGATGCTGGGTTCGGGCTCTCAGCCTGTACGTCAGGTGCTTGATGCCGGCATCAATTTGAGTTTGGGCGCGGATGGCTGCTCGTCAACCTTTACCTGCAACATGCTCAATGTGATGGGTACAGCGGCTGGGTTATCGAAGATTCGCGGGGATGATTACACTCGGTGGTTAAGCGCAGCTGAAACCTTAAAGGCCTGCACGGTAGGTGGTGCAAACGCCTTAGGTTTAGGTAACCGACTGGGTGTGCTTGCGCCAGGCATGACCGCAGATCTGGTGTTGTACAAACTTGCCTCGCCAAGCTTTACACCCTTGGGCGACCCGGTACGACAGTTGGTGTACGCAGAGCGAGGGCAGGCCGTTGATGCCAGCTTTGTAAATGGCCAAGCGGTGCTGTTTAACGCTAAATTGACTCGGGTCAATGAGTCTGCGTTATTGCACGAGATTCAATCTGCCTACGAAGAACTCTGCCCTCAATTTGATGAGGCCGAAGCCTCAATGGGACCGATGCGCGTCGCAATGGAAGAGGTGTATAAACGTAGCCTGCAAATGGCACTACCTGCCGGCACGTTTCCAGCGCGGTTTAAAGAATAAGAACGCGATGTCATGAGAGACTTTTACGGCTACGGCCCCACACCCCCTGCAGTCAGATGGCCGGGCAAAGCGCCGTTGGCGATTTCGTTTGTTTTAAACATCGAAGAGGGCGCAGAATTTTCAGTCACCTCAGGTGATCCGTATAACGAAGACACCCACGAAGTGCGTAACCGTATCGAAGGTTCGCCAGATTTATGTATGGAAAGCCACTTTGAATATGGCGCACGGGCAGGCTATTGGCGAATCATGCGGGCCTTTGAAGAAGCAAACATCCCCATCACCCTGAATGCCTGCGCGCGTGGCTTGCTTGCAACGCCTTGGGTGGCAGAGAAGGCGCTGGCCAGAGGCGATGAAATGTGCTGCCACGGTTGGCGCTGGGAAGCCCACGCAGGCATGGCGCTTGAAGCAGAGCGCGCACTCATTGCACAGTGCGTGCAAAGCTTTATCAACGTATCAGGTAAAGCCCCAGTAGGTTGGCACACAAAGTCATCAGCGTCAGTAAATACGCGTGCTTTGCTCGTTGAGCACGGTGGATTTTTATACGACAGCGATGCCTATAACGACGATTTGCCGTATTACCTGACAGTATCCGGAAAACCGCATTTGGTTTTACCCTACGGCTTTGATACCAACGACATGCGTTTTTTTGTCAACCATGATTTAGTGTTAGGGCAACACTTTTGTGATTACACGATGGATGCCGTGCGGGCGCTGATGCAAGAGGGCGTGGGTGCGCCCAGAATGCTGACGATTGGTTTGCATACGAGGATCATTGGGCGGCCGGGGCGAATGATCGGCTTGATCAATTTAATCAAAGCGCTGAAGGCGCTACCGGTGTGGTTTGCTCGACGCGAAGATATTGCGCGGCACTGGCTGACACATTGCCCGCCATAAGTGCCTTTCACGCGAGCAAAACACCTAACTTATTGCAAGCCTTCCGCCGCCAATGCCGCCTTGACCGCCGGATCCGCATTCATCCGCTGAAAATGTGCCTCAAGGTTTGGCATGCCTGACAAATCGACGTTTTTGGCTTTCGCCCAACGTGTTGTCACGTACAAGTAGGCATCGGCAACAGAGCGACCGTCTGATAGCCAATTGCGGCCAGCTAAGTGTTTATCTGCGACAGCATACATGTCTCGAACCCGTGCAGAGGCCGACGCAGCAAGCTCGTCTTGCGCAGGCTTTTCAGCGACCAAGCGGGCTGCACCAAAAATCATGCTGAAGGTTTTGTGCACATCAGAATTCAGCAAGCCCAACCAACGACGCGCCTCAGAGCGTGCCTTAAGCGAGTCACCACCGAGTAATTTGGCTTCAGGATTTTTTTCGGCTAAGTATTCAAGGATGGCAATATTTTGCGTCAAGGTAAAGCCATCATCATCAATAGCAGGCACGGCGCCCAGTGGACTGATGTTGATATAGGGCGCTACCTTTAAAGCATCGCGGGCCACTGAAATATATTCAAACGGCTTGCCAACCCATTGCAAGGCAATGTGATCAACCAAAGAACAAGCGCCTGGGAGTCCGTAGAGTTTCATTTAGAATTTTCCTTTTATAACGTTGTTGTCAAAAAATACTTAAAATTTACCGGTTTGATAATCACGTACGGCTTGCTCAATTTCTTCACGCGTATTCATGACAAACGGCCCGTATTGAACCACCGGCTCACCAATGGGTGCGGCCGATAACACTAAAAAGCGCGTATCACCTTCAAGGCTGGTGACCTGTACACAATCGCCATCACCTAACACCGCAAGATGACGAGCGCCAATGCGCTCATCGCCAACGAGTGCTTCGCCTTCATACACATAAACAAACGCAGTATGCCCAGGTGTCAGGGGTTCAAGAAACTGACCGTGCGCTCCTATTTGTACATCAAACATCTTGGGTGCGGTGGTCATTCCTTGTAACGGGCCTGAGATCGGATCCAAGCCATTACTGTACGTACCTGCAATGACTTTGACGGTGCCAGAGCCATCTAGCAAATCAACCATCGGCATACTCGGCGAGGGGATGTCGCGATAGGCCGGTGGGCACATTTTTTCACCAGACGGCAAGTTGATCCACAATT
>JBAXLV010000099.1:0-7419 GCA_037134635.1 Alcaligenaceae bacterium | reverse complement strand
CTGTCTGACGATTCGACTCGCCGAACAGGCCGGATGCAAAGCGGCTTATATGACAGGCTCGGGGGTGTCAATTACGCGTCTGGGCGCACCCGATGTTGCTCTACTGTCTTTTGCCGAAATTGTGGATCAGGCTAAGCGCATGGCCGACGTCACAACCATCCCCATCATTGCAGATGCCGATACCGGGTATGGCGGGCCGCTGAACGTAATCCGTACTGTTCGTGAGTTCGAACGGGCTGGCATCAGTGGCATCCAAATCGAAGATCAACAGTGGCCCAAGCGCTGCGGACATGAGCCTGGTCGTAAGATCGTCTCCACCGAGGAGATGGTTGGGCGTATTAAAGCCGCAGTTGATACGCGACACGATCCGAATGTCGTCATCATCGCACGCACCGACGCCCGCAGTGATCTTGGCATCAACGCGGCGATTGAACGCTCGCAGCGCTACGCTGAGGCTGGCGCTGACGTGTGCTTTCTTGAGTCGCCAGAATCTGCTGACGAAATGCGTCTACTCAACCAGCAACTCAAGGTGCCCACCCTCGCCAATCTCGTTGAGGGGGGTCGCACGCCAATGCTCCCCGTTGATCAACTCACCGCCTTGGGCTATAGCATCGCGATCTTTCCGAATTCGATGACGCGGGTGATTGCCTCGGTCGGCAAGGCCTTGTATGAAGAGTTAGCGCGCAATGGATCAAGCGCGGCGTTCTCGAATCGTATGGTTGACCATCGCACCCTCTGGAATCTTTTTGAATACCCGGCTTTTATGGAACTTGAGAGCCGTTATGTCCAACCCACCGCCTCTCAGGAGTCAACAAAATGAAGCGCCTTCACCTTGCACTCGCAGCAAGTATCAGCATTGTTTCAGCAGGATTTGGCTTGACGCACTCGGCACACGCCGTTGAGTGGAACGCCTACACCTACGCCCCCGCCGCCACCCTGGCGGGCGCACGTGGCTTACAGACAATTACCGAACGGGTCGCCAAAGAAACGAACGGTGAATTAAAAATTAACTACCACTTGGCGGGCGCCGTTCCGATCAAAACCACCACGATTACACAAGCCGTTGCAGAAGGCACTATGCAACTTGGTGACGACGGACTGTATCAAGGAAATATTCCAATCGGCGGCTTACTGCAGTTGCCCATGCTGTTGGTCACAACCGAGCATCTTGAAATTGCACTCAAGATCATGATGCCCTACATTGAAAAAGCCTATGCCTCAAAAGGCGTGCAAGTGATCGGCGGCTATTACTACCCACTGCAAGTCTCGTGGTCGCGCAACAAGCTTGAATCATTGGCTGACTTAAAAGGCCAAAAAATGCGTGTGACCTCGCCCGAACAGTCTGCCTTTGTTCGCCAGTTTGGTGGCGTACCTGCAACCCTGGGTGCTGAAGAAGTGCCCTCGGGTTTGGATACCGGCGTTATTAGTGGCGTCTTCACCGCAAGTTCAGGTGGTGGAAAAATCTGGGGCGACTTGTTGAAATACAGCTACCGCTTAGGGCCCAATTACTTTAACGCTTTCATCATCGTCAACAAAAGCGCCTACGACAAACTGACCCCAGATACTCAGGTCAAGCTCAAGAATATCGTAGCGGATGTGATGCCTTGGAACACCAAGACACTTTTTGAAGAAGAAGATCAAGTCACTGCTGCGCTGCGCGCCAAGGGAATGAAAATTACCGAGCCAACCGCTGCCGATATGTCCTTGGGGGCGAAGATGATGGAACCCTATTGGAAAACCTGGGCAGAAAAACAAGGCCCAGACGCAGTTGAGGCACTCTCTAAAATCCGCGCGGCGATTGGTCGCTAGAGGTTAGCCATGAACACCACGACGAACAGTACCGAAGAGCATTACTGGGGCAAGGGCTTTATAGATGGCACCATGGTGTTTTGTCAGCTCGCGATGCTTGCGATGATGCTGTTGGTTGTGGCAGAAGTGACCGCTCGGCTTCTAGGATTTAATCTTGAGCTGTCCGAAGAGTTCGGTGGCTATTTATTAGTCACCGTCTCTTTTTTAAGTTTAGCGGGCTGTGCCATGCACAACAGTTTTCATCAGGTTGAATTATTCACGAGTCGTTTATCTGAGCAGCAAAATCGAGTTCTGAAGGTGATTTTTATTTTGATCTCCTTAGCAACCTCGGTGATTTTGAACTATCACCTCATCAATTTTGTCATTGCCAGCTACGTACGCAACGACCTCGCGCCAACGTTATTAGAAACGCCGCTCTGGATCCCCAGGCTGGTCATGCCTTTAGGCATCACCTTGCTTTGTATGGCGCTGGTCGTGATGTTGCTACGCGATGTCAACCGGGCAATCAAAGGCGCCAAAGGAGCACAGCGATGAGCTCAAGCACCGAAATTATTTTGATCTTTGGTATTTTTATCGCGCTTCTGTGTTCGGGCCTTTGGGTACCCTTTGCCATCACAGTCGCCTCATTACTCTATGTCGCCACACACGGCGGTTTTGGTAGTCTGAAAGCGATGGGCCTCGTCAGCTGGGGCAGTATGGATAGCTTTACGCTCACCGCGATTCCGCTCTTCATCATGCTCGCACTGATCATGGAGAAAAGCGGTTTAAGTTTTAGTGTGTACCGTGCGTTATCGCTTTTTGTGAAACGAATTCCAGGTGGACTGCTACAAACCAACGTTGCGGGCTGCGCCTTGTTTGCTGCGATCAGCGGCTCAAGCGTTGCCACCGCCGCTGCAATTGGCTCGGTTGCCTTACCTCAATTATTACAACGCGGCTATGACCGCAAACTGTCTGCCGGCACGCTAGCCGCGGGTGGCACACTTGGGATCATGATTCCTCCCAGTCTGGCCTTCATCATCTATGGCACGTTCACAGAAACTTCCATCGCCAAATTATTTATGGCCGGGGTAGTGCCGGGGCTTGTGCTCACCGGGCTGTTCATGTTGTACGTGGCGATCCATGCTCTGGTCAAACCAGAAATCGCACCGCGCGAAACTGCCGCTATTACAAGACAAGAATGGACGCGGGCGCTGTTTGACTTAATGCCTTTTGTGTTGCTGATTGGCGGCACCATGGGCAGCATTTATATGGGCCTGGTCACGCCGACCGAAGCTGCGGGCGTAGGTTGCCTGTTTGCCATCATCGTCGCCCGCATTTGGGGCAACCTCGACTGGCAGTCCTTTCGCGGTGCCATGTTTGAAACCGTATTGGTGAGTGGCAATATCCTATTTATTGTCTACAGCGCCTTTCTATTTTCATACGCGATTTCGATGGCAGGGGTTGGCCGCGATCTCACAAACTTTTTGGGTGGGCTCAATTTAAGCCGACTTGAGTTTTTGGCTTGCCTCTTCATTCTTTACACAATTCTCGGGTGCTTAATTGAAAGCATCGGCATGATTGTGATTACCGTACCGTTGCTCTATCCCGTGTTGCTAAAGTACGGCATTGATCCAGTTTGGTTCGGTGTCATTTTAGTTTTGTTTATTGAAATGGGTCAGATCACGCCGCCAGTGGGTATCAATCTGTTTGTCATACAAAGTATCTGGAAAGGAAAACTTTCTGAGGTGGTGTATGGAACCATTCCGTTCCATCTCATCATGTTTTTGGTGGTTGCGTTACTCGTTGTATGGCCAGAGATTGCCTTATGGCTGCCGCGCGCAATGGCAAGATAGTGGAGGGCACCTAAAGCTATGAGCAAAGCGCTACCTAAAGACATCGTAGCGAAAAAGCCGGCCTCAGCTCGTATCAAAAAGACGGACTGGACAAACTTTCGTACAAACAAAAATTTGCCTAGTCCGCTATATCATCAAATTTTTTCTTTTTTTCGCGATCGAATCTTGGAGGGCTCATTCGATTCTGGCGCCGCGTTTCCGAGCGAAAGTCAGATTGAAGCCGCGCTACAAGTCTCGCGCATCACAGCGCGACGCGCGTTAGAAGAACTCGCGGCGCGCGGGCTCATCGTCAAAACGCAGGGTAAGCAATCAATCGTCGCACTTTATCGCCCCGGCACGCAGTTGGTCGCAGGCGTCGAAGGCATGATCGAAAACAATCGACGCATGGGCGACTCGACCACCGTTGAACTTCTAGCGCACGAACAAGTGCCTGCTAGCGCAGAGGTCGCCGCCAAGCTTAAAGTCAAACACAAAGCCTCTGTACTCTGGTCAGTGCGTGTACGTCGCTTACACGATATTCCGTTTTCTTACGCCGTCACACATCTCCCGGCATTTGTCAGCCGGCAAGTAAAAGCCGAACAGCTCTCGACACGCCCGCTGATCGATCTACTAGAGAGTGCTGGCATCGTGATTGCTCGCGCAGAGCAAGTCATTTCAGCCGTACAGGCCACACCAGAAGTTGCGCGTGCGTTGCACGTTGAGCCAGGTGCTGCACTGTTGTTATCTGAGCGCGTCGTCTACGACCGGTTTGAACGGCCGGTCGAGTTGATCTGCGTGCAGTACAGACCCGACCTCTATCAATACGGTGTCGAACTCAAACGTACGACTTCGGCGCGAGGCAATCGATGGGCCTCAGAAAAAAAATCAAAAGGCGATGCATGAGCGCGCTTATTGCAAACGAATGCCCAACTCTTTAACCAGAGGTTGCATCACGAGTCGTTCATTTTTAATCGTGTCCGCCATCTCTTGCGGTGTGCTCGCCACCGGCATCATGCCTAGCGTTTGCAACTGCGTAAGCATCGCTGGTTCTTTTAATACCCGCGCGACTGTTTCCTGAATAAGCGAGACGCGCTCAGCTGGCATGCCGGCGGGCCCCATCAACCCAAGCCAAGGAAGAGAAGAATAACCAGTCAGCCCAGACTCTGACAGCGTGGGTGTATCGGGCAAGCCTGCAAAACGCTCTGGGCTGGTGATCGCAATCGCACGCACGCGGCCACCCTCTAACATGCCCTTCGCACTCGAAGGTGCCTCAAGCACAATATCAAGTTGGCCACCGATCAAATCGCCCTGCGTCTTACTGGCTGCGTTAGCAGGTGCGTATACGGCCTTGATCCCCACGCGACGTGCGGTTTGCTCCCATACCAGATGAAAAGCAGAACCTATGGCATAAGAGCCAATCGTCAGATCGCGACTCTTGGCTTGATCAACAAAATCTTGCCATGTTTTAAAGGCGCTATCTTGACGCACAATGAAAATAAAAGGCGTACGCGCAACGAGCGAGATAGGCTGCAGGTCTTTGATGGGGTCAAAGGGCAGACTATCGACTGCAAACGGCATAATCGTGATTGAAGAGGCTGCCACCATTCCTATCGTATACGCATCAGGCGCGGCCTTCACAATCGCCGTCGTACTCACAATACCGGCGCCACCCGGTCGGTTCTCAACAATCACGGGTTGCCCCCAGACTGCACTGAGTCGGGTCGCTAACACGCGCAAAATCACATCAATCGGACCACCGGGCGGGTTCGCAACAATAATTTTGACGGGCTTGTCCGGATAGCTCCCTTGAGCCTGAGCCACAAAGCCACCAAACAAAACGAAGCTACTCAGGCCGACGAGCACCACCATTCGACTCACTGCTCTTCGTTGATCCTTAAACCACATCTTTGTCATCCTTTGTTAACGACTATTCAAACACGCGTACAACTGGACTCGGCGCCCAACCCGGTGAACGCCCGTGAATAAACGCGATCCACGCCGTCTGGATTTCATCAACCAACCGCCGGCCATGATCAGGCACCATGCCCTCTAACATTGCCGCGTCTGTGAAGTGCTCGAGATTACCAAAAACAAAAGGTAAATCTATGCAATGGCACGCACCAAACTCTGGATTGGGGCCATAGGCAAACTCGAAAACCCACGCCGCACGTCCGGCAGTGCGCGCATCTTCAGCCCACTGTCTTGAAGGGAGGCCAAAGATTTTCTCGCCTAATTGCTGACTCGCAAGATTGCGTTGTGTGCCCGGAAACGCAGCCATTTCATCACGGGTATATCCCAACAACACATCCGCGCGCGACACCGCCTGTTGCAGCAGCGGCGCAATTGGCGAGACAAACATTTCTTGATCAACGACTGGACAAAACAGACTGCGATTTGCGCCTTCTTCTTTAAGCGCCGCCATCACAGATTCAGCCTGTTGCGCCGCTAATAAGGCCGCGACCGGTAACGCGCGCGCCTGCTCGAGTGTCTGCACGCCAGTCGCCTGCAAAAAAACGCGACTTAAATGCGCCGCCTGTTCGGTTTCGCGAAAGCCTCGTCCAAGAGATGCGCTGTGCAAAATCGCGCGTTTAAAAAGAGGCTGACGCGCAAGCATCGCCGCAATATTAAAACCACCCGCTGATTGACCCATCAGCGTCACGTTGTCGGGGTCTCCACCAAAGTGCTGGATGTTTTCGATGACCCAGCGTACAGCCGCTTCTTCATCTAACAAACCGACGTTAGCCGTTTGGCCCGGAACAAATAACCAGCCCAACGCCGCCAAGCGATAATTCACGCCCACCACAACACAATCGCCGCGCTCAGCTAAACGCGTGCCGTCATACCAAGGCAGTGACCCACCACCGCTTTGCCAAGCCCCGCCGTGCAACCACACAACCACAGGTCGCTTGCGTTGATCACACCCGGGTGTCCAGATTGACAGGCGCAAACAGTCCTCATCTTGAGCCGCCTCAAAGTCTCCCATCACCGTGCGTAAGCGCGACGGCAACTGCGGACACACCGGCGCGGGAGCCGTGGCATCGAACGGCGGTGCTTTACCCAGCGGTTGCGGCGGGGCAAAGCGTAATGCGCCCAATGGGGCTGCGGCGTAGCGTAGCCCTAAGAATCGCGTCACAGCGCCAGTCTGTTGGCCCGTGACCTGGCCTTGTTTAAGTGTGACTGAGACGTTCTTGTTCGTGAGTGACATAGCAGGTTTGCAGAGAGCATAAAAAGTTTCTAACAACATTACAGCAGAAATCACTAAAATCAAGGCCGAAAGAAACAGTTTGACCTATCTTTTGTTGTTTTCACCTTTTGGATCTGCGCCGTGACGATTAAAGACCCCTCACGCCCACTTGATCGTATTGACCTCAAGATACTCGATGTATTGCAACGCGACGGGCGCATTTCAATGACTGATCTTGCCGAACAGGTCAACCTGTCGGCAACCCCCTGCTCAGAACGCGTGAGACGTTTAGAGCGTGAGGGGATCATCATGGGCTATTACGCGCGCGTCAATCCCGCCGCACTTGGCAAAAATCTTCTCGTATTTCTTGAGATCAAGCTTTCAACCAAATCAGACGACGTCTTTGAAAAGGTCAAAAAAGAACTTGAATATGTTCCTGAGGTGATGGAGTGCCATCTGGTTTCAGGCGATTTTGATTATTTAGTGAAGGCGCGCTTATCTGAGATGGGTAAGTATCGACAACTTTTAGGCGAAATTCTTAAACGTCTGCCTGCTTCAGCTGAGTCGCGCAGCTATATCGTGATGGAAGAGATCAAAGAGACTCTTTATTTGGCC
>JBAXLV010000098.1:0-7426 GCA_037134635.1 Alcaligenaceae bacterium | reverse complement strand
GTCGGGCTCATAACCCGAAGGTCGTAGGTTCAAATCCTGCCCCCGCAACCAAATACAACTGGTCGATCGCTTTTTGCGCTCGGCCAGTTTTATTTTGCGTTGTACGAATTGCGTTCATTTGTTTCCTGGATTTCTGTTACTTGGCATTGCAAACAACGACAGCCATCACAAATGGCCAAAACACTTATGCCCAAGTGACTGTCGTTTTAAATCTTTAGCATGGGCACCCATGCGTCAATCAAGACCATGAGCATCATCTATTGCGACGCACGCAACAAAGCGGTAGGCGAAAAATAGACAAATCTTTGAAAATGAAACGATGTGATCGAAACCACTGCCGCACGCCAAGCGTGATTGGCTACATACCCAGAATCGCGCTGCATAATATCTAAAAGTTGGCGATTCGAGCTAAGCTGAACAACGTCACCTAGAGCCAAGGCTCATTTAGGTTAACACTGGCAGTGTACCGTATCCTAGGCAAGCGCTTCAACAAATATTTCAAAATAGGCCGCTACTGCCCTCACCTAGCCCTTAATTCGGTCGCAAAATAGTATTTTCGTCAAAAACCAACCCCTGCAAAGGCTCTGATTCAGAAGAGTCGCCCAAAAAGGCGTGCGTGCCCACCACAGTCAGCGTCATTTGATAAAGATAGCGTTGCCCCAAAAACGGCGCATGTTTGAAGGTGAACGCTAATTGCTCAGGTTCTAAGACCGTTGCATCAATCAACACCCGATCGACTGGCCGAGCACGTTTACTCAGAACACGCAAAAACAAAGCTCGCAAGGCGTCACCTAAGCCACGGTTCATTCCGCAACACAGACACCCTTCGGCGCTGCTCGAGTTTGAAGGCTCGTAGTATTGAACCCGCGCATAATCAAGCTCGGCGGCCCGATCTGCTTCAGACGTCAAGACAACGGTACCCTGCATTAAAGGGTGTCGCAGCAACTGCTTAAGCCACGCTGTTCGTTCAAGGGTCACCAAACCGCGCAACCCGACAACCGGGATCCGACCCAGTTGTCGCGAGGTTTCAAACACAGTTAGTCCATCGCCTTAGGCCATTGGAAGGCCGCGGGCTGCTTATTCAAAAACCGCTGGACAGCAGCAGTGTGCCATTCAGACGTACGCGCAACACCTTGAGATGCGGATTCGATATCCATCATGGTGTCCAAACTGCTGTTTAAAGACACATTAAAAGCGCGCTTTGTCATTGCAAGCGCCACGGGTGCAGCCTGCGCCAAACTTGCAGCCATTTGCTGCGCACGCTCGAGCGTGCGCCCTTGTGGGGTCACTTCAAGCACAATCCCCAGCTCTCGCGCCTGCTCGGCAGTTAACTCACGCGCTGAAAACGCCAATTCTTTGGCCCGCTGCACGCCCACAATGCGTGGCAAGGTATAAAGCACAGCACAATCGGGCACCAATCCTAAGCGCATAAAAGATAAACAAAACCGGCTATCTGGTGCTGCCAGAACAATATCGGCTGTCAACGCCAAACTAAAGCCTGCACCGTAGGCGGCACCTTCAACGGCCGCAATCACCGGAATCTCAAGTCGCAGCAAGGTTTCGATCCAGGATAGATAGTCGAACCGCATACGACCCCGACCATCCGGCGCAGCAAGCGTCGCTTCGCCCATCGCACTAATATCGCCCCCAGCACAAAAAGTCGCACCAGCGCCCGTAATAATGAGCGCGCGCAAATCGCGCTGGTGCGGCAGAGTCGAAATTAAATCTCTAAGCTCTGTACGCATCACAGCGTCAATCGCATTTTTGCGTTTGGGTCGGTTCAGTGTCAGCGTACCGACACCCTTAGACACTTCGTATTCGATCGTTTCCAACGTTTACACCTTTACAAGAATTTTCTAAGATTACCCAACCCTTAGTCGGGCAGCTTGAGCACGTGTTTGGCAATGATCTCTTTCTGAATTTCGGTGCTTCCGCCGTAAATCGTTGAGGGGATCGAATGAAACATAATGGCCGGAACGTCTAAACCCTCTGGCCCAAAATCTGGGGTGTGACCCGTCGCACCATGCTCTTGCGCCGACTCAACGAGTAGCGTACAAATTCGTTGGTATGTGTCTGTCCCCCAGATTTTTAGCAAGGACACACTAGGTGGCAGAATCTCACCGCGTTTGACCATTTCGGCGTAATGCGTGTACGCCGCCACTTGATCAACCGAATCAAGCATCAGCTCTGCGTAACGCGCCACAAATACAGGATTTGCAAACAAGTCCAGGCTATCTGCCAGAGTCGTCAACTGACTTAAGGCATAGCGAGACTGCTTCGGACTGCCTAAAAAGATTCGCTCAAAACCTAGTAGCGCTTTTGCGATCGTCCAACCTTCGTTGATTTGTCCAACTAAATTTTCTGCAGGCACTCGGACATTATCAAAAAACACTTCACAAAATTCTTTTTGCCCACTGATATTTTGTATCGGACGAATCGTGATTCCCGGGACACTTAAATCAATCAACAAGAAACTAATTCCAGATTGTTTTTTTGCATCTTTATCCGTACGTACCAGCGCGAACATATGCGTCGCATCTTGTGCAAGTGTGGTCCAGATTTTTTGACCATTCACCACAAACGCATCCCCATCAAGCACCGCTTCGGTCCGTAGGGCGGCCAAATCAGAACCCGCACCTGGCTCTGAGTAGCCTTGACACCAGATGTGCTCATTGGCAAGAATTTTTGGTAAAAACTTTTGCTGTTGCTCAGGGCTACCGCGTTGGATCAACAGTGGTCCGATCATCACGACACCCATGTCCGGTGCACGCGCCACACCATACTGCTCTTGCTCTTCAACATAAGCGATCATTTTTCCGGGGGGCAAGCCCATTCCACCAAACTTTTTAGGCCACGACGGCGCAATCCAGCCTTGCTTAGACAAGACCATCGTCCAATCTTTAATTTCATTTAAACGCAACCGATGCGGCATGTGCCGCATGTGCTCTGGATAATGTTTGGCATAAAAACTTTGCAGCATCTGCCGAAACTCTGGCTCTGGCATGTTTTCCCAATCCGCTTCTTTGGGAAAATCTTTTGCGGCCTGGGTGTGGACCACCGCTTCATCAGTCGCAGCGGCAGGCTGTTGCGCAAAATAACGCAAGCGATGCGCCTCGGCGTTGCCTAACCACGCAGACAGTGCAAGCGCGCGTTTGAAATATAAGCCGACGTCGCACTCGTCGGTATAGCCCATCGCACCATGCATTTGAATCGCCATGCGGGTCACCAGCAAGGCCGCGTATGCACAGCGCGCTTTTGCGCGACTCGCGAGTGCGTTCAACGAACCACCCGCCTCGATTTGTTGAATGACGTCTGTGAGGCACGCAGATGACAATTCAACTTGAATATAGCCATCCACCACGCGATGTTTCAACGCCTGAAAGCTACCAATCAGTTTGCCAAATTGCTTGCGCGTACCCAAATAATCAAGCGTCATTGCAAGCGCGCGGCGCATTACACCTAACAGCTCAGCAGACTGAATCACACGCGCGACATCATTGGCTTGATCGATCAAACCAAACACCGCTTGGCCATGCATCAACAATGAGGTTTTAGGGACTTGAACATTGCGCAAAGACAACGTACACAGTATCGTGCCGTCAACCGCGCGTTGAACGGACTGCTGCACGCCTTCGGTTTGTGCTGGCACCCAAATTAATGCAGGCTGGTCATTCAAAAGCGCCGAAACCACCCAGCCATCAGCCCCCGTCGCCGGCGTCACGAATTTTTTGATGCCATTCAAATGTAAAACATCGCCTTGACTAGACGCAACGGTTGCCACCGTTTGATCTGCCTGCATCTGCCCAAGCGCTTCTTGCCAGGCTAAGCCAGCCACCAACTCACCACCAACGATTTTTTCAAGCAATACTGAACGCAGAGCACCTTGTGGCGTGCCTGATACTGCCACAGCAAGTTGCACGCCCCCTGCGATCAGGGGTTCGGGTAACAAACGCTGACCAATTTCTTCGGCGATAGCCGCCATTTCGCGCAACCCTAAGCCCAACCCACCGTCTTGCTCTGAGACCAACACACCTAGCCAACCGGCATTCGCGATCTCTTGCCAGGCCGAACGCTCGAAACCCGTGTCCGAATCTCTGAGCTTGCGTAGTCGCCCAATGGTATTGCCCCGCCCAAGCAAATCGCGTGCACTATCGCGAAAGGCTTCAATGGCTGAGTCATTCAATGTGACGTCGTTCATGATATGTCCCTCTAAAGCTTTTATTGATCGTAAATGGCCAAATTATTGATCTGTTTTTTACAGACCTACTTTCGCTGTAATGCCTCAATATCAGAAGCACTGTAACCAAGCTGGCGCAAGATGTCGATTGTATGAGTACCTGTGGCGACCGGCGCCCGGATGGCTGCAGTCGGTGTCTGACTAAACCGAGGGGCCACGGCGGGTTGCAACACCCCCTGAACCTCACAAAACGTTTGGCGGGCGACGTTATGAGAATGCAGTGGGGCTTCGGTCATGCTAAGAACCGGCGCAAAGCAAACGTCTGTGCCCTCCATCACATCGCACCACTCTTGACGCGTACGCGTTGCAAAGATGCGCTCAAGCTGCTGTCTCATGGCAGGCCAGGTTGAGGGGTCACGCTGCTGGCTTTGATCCACATTGGTCAACCCTGATTTTTTGATTAAAAGCGCATAAAACTGCGGCTCGATTGAGCCCAGTGCAATCCACTTCCCGTCGGCACAACGGTAGGTGCCATAAAAATGGGCCGCACCATCCAGCATGTTTCGACCACGCTCATCGTGCCATTGCCCCTCAGACAAGCGGGCGTACATCAATCCCATTAAAAGTGCAGAACCATCGGTCATGGCGGCATCCACCACTTGACCCTTGCCCGTCGCTCGGGCGTTCAGCGCTGCAGCCAGTACTCCTGCCACCAACAACATGCCACCGCCACCAAAATCACCCACTAAGTTCAGCGGCGGCAGCGGTTGATCAGGGGGGCCGATCGCATGCAAGGCGCTTGATAAGGCGATGTAATTAATATCGTGCCCAGCTGCTTGCGCGAGCGGACCCGTCTGCCCCCAGCCGGTCATTCGACCAAAAACGAGCCGTGGCTGACGCGCTAAACAGATTTCAGGGCTCAGTCCAAGTTTTTCCATGACACCCGGGCGAAAGCCTTCGATTAGCACGTCTGCCGAATCGATCAGGCGCAAGACGGCATCGACCGCCAAGGGCTGTTTCAAATCCAGGGCAATCGATTGTTTGTTGCGCCGCAACACTTTGCTATGAATCGAATGTAGGTCGTGCTCCGGCGGCGCGATTCGATCAATACAAACCACCTCGGCACCGAGGTCGGCCATCAACATGCCCGCAAACGGCGCAGGGCCAAGGCCTGCCATTTCGATCACCTTAAAGCCTTGCAGCGGTCCGGCCATATCTCATCCTTAAATTAGAAGGTCAGCTCCATGATATTCGATCACCTGAAAGCAATGGCGGGTGCAAGGTTAATATCACGCAACAATTCATATTTAATTATCGCGAGACCCCGACTGTGATACAAACAAACCAGCAAAAAATTGTCGACGAAGCCATTACTTCGCGTCACTCTATTCGAGCCTATTTACCCACGCCCGTATCGAGAGAAGACGTTGCTAATCTTTTAGAAGTTGCGGCACGCGCGCCGTCCGGGTCAAACACACAACCCTGGAAAGCCTATGTGCTCATGGGCGCATTAAAAGAAAAACTCAGTGCCGAGATCCTGACGGTCTATCGCGATAAAGCTCAATTTGAAGCGCTGACTGAAGACTACCGCTATTACCCGACCGATTGGAGCTCGCCCTATATCGATCGGCGTCGCAAAGTTGGTCTTGATCTTTACAAGTTGCTAGGTTTGGGGCGCGATGATAAGGCGGGTATGCATGCCCAGCACGGCCGTAATTACACTTTTTTTGGCGCACCGGTCGGCATTATTTTTACGATTGAACGCAAAATGAACACCGGCTCTTGGTTGGATTTTGGCTGTTTTTTGCAAAGCTTCATGATTGCCGCCCGAGGACGTGGGCTTGATACCTGCGCTCAAGCGGCCTTTAATCGCTTCCATCCCGTGATTCGTCGCGTCACCGGAATTGCCGAAACAGAAGTCGTGATGTGCGGACTCGCACTTGGCGTAGCCGACATGACCAAAATCGAGAACACGCTTATCAGTGAACGCGAGCCGCTCGACGGTTTCGCGAAATTCTTAGACTGACTCAGGGTTATTACTAGTCATGGCGACTTTCTTCGGCGGTGTACACTTCGACCCGCCGTTCTTCCACCTTAAAACCTCAGCCACATCATAAAAAAACTATGGACTTTGCGCTCACATTGCACGAATTCTGGATCCCCTTAGGGCAGATTCTGTTGGTCAACATCGTACTGTCAGGTGATAACGCGGTTGTCATCGCATTAGCGGCCCGGTCGCTTCCCCCACAGCAACAAAAGCTGGCGATTTTTTGGGGCTCAGGCGCCGCAATTGTGATGAGAATTGTGCTCACCATTTTTGCCGTCAAATTACTGACACTCCCCTACCTCAAACTAATCGGCGCTGTATTGTTGGTTTGGATTGGCATTCAATTGCTCAGCCCAGATGATGGCGAAGAAAACGTTTCGTCCAGCGATAACCTGATGGCCGCAATCAAAACCATTTTGGTCGCAGACTTGGTGATGAGCCTAGATAACGTGCTGGGCGTGGCCGCCGCAGCAAAAGGCAGCATGCCCCTTTTGATCATTGGACTTGCTGTGAGCATTCCGCTGGTGATTTTTGGCGCGACACTTTTGCTGAAGGTCATGGAACGCTTCCCCATCATCATCACGATTGGTGGCGGGCTGCTAGGCTGGGTAGCCGGCGAAATGGCAGTCACAGACCCTGCGATTAGCGGCTGGCTTGAGGCGAATGCGCCTTACATGCACCATATGTATGTCGGGCCGATTATTTGCACCGCTATCGTATTGATTACTGGTAAGGTACTGTCTGAAAAGCACAAAGCAAAATCCGCGTAACTGCGCTATAGATTTCGCAAAAAACGCCACTGCCTTCGCGGTGGCGTTTTTTTTAGAACTTAATTGCGCGCACCACCTGCCCCCACGTCTCATACTCAAGCGCCACAAAATCGCGCATCTCTTGAGGTGTCGTAGGATCCGCGGCCATTGCTGCGCCGTTTAACCGCTCTAACGTCAGTGCATCGTGCAGTGAGGCAACAATCGCCTGATTGAGCTTGGTGATAATTGCTGCCGGAGTACGGGCAGGCGCAATAAAACCATACCAATTGGTGGCTTGATATTTTGGAAAGCCTTGCTCGGCCATCGTAGGCACGTCGGGCAATGAAGCCTCACGTTTGGCACCCGTCACCGCTAAGCCGCGCAGCTTGCCACCTTTGATTTGCGGTACGGCTGTCGGGGCACTCGCAAAAACGGCTTGAATGTTACCGGCCA
>JBAXLV010000097.1:0-7477 GCA_037134635.1 Alcaligenaceae bacterium | reverse complement strand
CATTAGGCAGATTATGTATCAGGGTGGCTGTGGCTTTTAGGATCGATCTAACCATCATGTCTTTGAAATCAAACGGAAAGGGCTTTTCAATCAGCTGCGCGCCGAGCTCGACCAATACGCGGCGGGTGTTTTCAAGGATGGCAACAATATCGGCACCCACGGCGATCGGATACTGTGCGGCCGGAAACATCGCAATACGCATACCTTGCAGGGGCTTGGCCCCCTCGGGCGGCGCTTGCCACTTAAACATTGGATGGCCGCAGCTGGTGGGATCAAGCGGATCAGCACCTGCCATCAATTCGGTGAGGATGGCCGAGTCTTGCATATCGCGCGTCATGGGCCCAATTGAATCCAGCGTGCCTGATAAGGCCAGGGCGCCATGCAAACTAATCAAACCACGCGTGGTCTTTAAACCCGTAATCCCGTTAAGTGCGGCGGGGATGCGCACCGAACCACCCGTATCTGAACCTAGGGCCGCAGGGGCCAGCGCAGCAGCAACCGCAACACCTGAGCCGCTTGACGAGCCGCCGGGCACGCGATGGGTGTTGAGATCCCAGGGGTTCCAGGGTGTGCCCATCACGGGGTTGGTACCCCAACCACCAAACGCAAATTCAACCATGTGGGTTTTACCCAGATTGACCATACCCGCACGCAACAAGCGTTCGACGGCGGTACAGGTGGTGGGGCTGCGACGCGCCACCCAGTCTTGCGAACCACCGGTGGTAATTTGGCCTTCGATATCACACAGATCTTTTGCTGCGATCGGTACGCCGTCGAACACGCTCAAGCTATAGCCTGACGCACGGCGGGCGTCAGCCGCGCGCGCTTGGGCCAAAACGCTGTCTGTGTCAACACTGACAAACGCGTGCAGGGCCTGATTACCCTTATCGATGCGCGACAAATATTCGCGGGCAAGCTCTTCAGAGCTGTAGGTTTTTTTGCGCAAGCCTTGCGCAAGTTCAGTAAGGGTTGAATAGGCAAGATCTGACATGGCGGATGCTCTGGCAAGTGGATGGGTGTTTGACTTCTGTACGCTACAACAAGAATAACGCGGCGGCGACAAGCGTGGGGCCTAGCGCAGCAATAAATAACGGGCCTGGTGAAATCGTTTCGTTGTCGAAGCTTGATTTCAAAATAGAGAACCCTGCAGGGTTGGGGGCGTTGGCGATTACGGTGAGGCCACCGCCCGTGACAGCGCCTGCCACCAACATATAGCGCCAAGCCTCATTGGTACCATCTACCAACGAGCCCAGATACGTTAAAGCAGCGTTATCCGTAATAGCAGTCAATGCTGTGGCACCCCAAAATAAAACGAAGGGTGACAGGCCGCCCAGTAAGTCTTGTAACCACCACTTTTGCAAAGCGCCCAGCAACACCAACCCCGCCAAAAAGAAGCCAACCATCAAACCTTCTTTCAGCATCAAAGGAGACTGAAACCGCTTATACGCATGGCAAAACCCGATAAACAAAACCAACAACCCCATGAACACGGCAGGATGATGGGCGAACACAACGATGCCAACTAAAAACAATACATGGATCAGAATGGTTAAGAGCGGTACCTGTACCGCTGCCTCTTGGGTGATACCGCGATGGGTTTCGACTTCGCCGCTTACCAGAACATCACGATTGATCAGGGTCAGAATCACAGCATTAAAAAGCACTGCAGCCACCGCACGCCAACCAAAGTGCGTCAGCATGTACATCGAATCCCAACCAAACGTTTTTGCAACCATCAGCACAGGCGGCGCAGCGTACGCGCTTAGCACGCCACCAATCGACACATTGACAAACAACACACCGAGCGTCATGTATTTGAACGCACTGTGGCCCGGGCGTTTAAAGTAAGCATCACGCAACAACAGCGCGGCTAAGGTCATGGCGGCCGGCTCAGTAATTAAAGAACCCGAAAGCGGCACAAAGGTCAGCACAACAAAATACGTCGCAAGTTGACGCTTTACCGGGATCGCACGCGCGATGGCGCGAACAATGCCACTGACCATATCAATAATCGGGCGGCTGGCCGCGACCACCATAATGGCAAACACAAACAACGGCTCAGTGAAGTTGCGCGTGTCCATGTAATCTACTGCAGTCGGCACGCCTGCCAGCAAAGCCATCACCACCAGCAATACAAACGCCCACACACCAAACACCGCTTCGACTTCAGACAAGAAATGCCAAAGCCCCGCATGCGGCCCATTCTTGTGTGCCAAGCGCGCAAAAAAAGGTACTGAAAAAGTATGTACGACGGCCACTGCAAACAGAACGGTTGCAATCACCTGGATTGAATGAGGCATTGTCATGCGTGGCCTTGTGCGTGATGATGCTGTGGACTATACCGTAGACCCTTGCGATCACCCAAGCCTTTGCGGGCAAATATGTGTAAGAATTGTCACTCAATCGTTTCTGAATGATTCCTGCCTAAACTCAACATGCGCACACTCACGACCCAAGCGTTAACCGCTGAAGCGTTTGCCCCCTACGGGGCGGTGCTTGGGGGTGCGCTATCGAGTGGCCTGTTCATTAACGCGGGCACCAGCGAAAAAATCGCCTTGCCTGACCCGGATCTTGCCCAAGCCGGTGGCAGTGCCAGTTTGAATCTATATCGTGCAAAGGCCAACGCACTGCCTTTTGTGGCACGCGAGCTTGAACGCCACTGCTTGGGCAGCCAATCGTTCATCCCGTTATCGGGCGTACCGTTTGTGGTGGTAGTGGCCTTGGGCGACCCTGCGCATCAGGGGACGCAACCGCTTGAATCAAGCTTGGCGGCCTTTTGGATCGACGGCTCTTGTGGCGTGAGTTTTTATCCCGGCACCTGGCACCACCCGTTGCTTGCACAACAAAACGGTGACTTTGTGGTGCTTGAACGCAAAGCCGCTGACGTGGATTGCGAAATCAAATCGCTACAAGTGCCCGTAAAAATCTTGGTGGGCTAACGCCCGCTCAACATCATTTGTGAGGCTTTCTCGGCAATTACAAGTGTGGGTGAATTGGTATTGCCCGACGTAATGGTGGGCATGATTGAGGCATCGGCCACGCGCAGGCCTTGCACGCCATGCACGCGCAAGTTTGCATCGACCACGGCCCTGTCATCATTGCCCATTTTGCACGTACCCACGGGATGAAAAATGGTGGTGCCGATTTCGCCTGCGGCACGCGCCAAGGCCTCTTCGGTATCGCCTGTCATCCCCGGCTTAATCTCTGTGGGCTTAAAACGCGCCAAGGCAGATTGCCCGACAATGCGACGCGTTAAGCGAATACTATCGGCAGCAACACGGCGATCTTCAGCCGTAGATAAATAGTTGCATAAAATTTCAGGTGGCTGCGCGGTGTCGGGCGACACGATATTGACGTGGCCACGGCTGGTGGGGCGAATATTGCAGATCGACGCGGTAAACGCCGGAAAACTATGCAGGGGTTCGCCAAACTTTTCAAGCGACAAGGGTTGCACATGGTATTCAACATTGGCACGCGTTTGCTGAGGATCTGATTTAGCAAACACACCTAACTGGGATGGCGCCATACTCATGGGCCCGCGGCGCGTGAGCGCATATTCAAGCCCGATCATCGCCTTGCCCCACAACGAATTCACAATCGTATTTAAGGTGCGCGTGCCCTCAACGCGATAAATCATGCGTAGCTGCAAATGGTCTTGCAAGTTTTGACCCACGCCAGGCAGTTCGTGCACCGTTTGAATCCCCAAGGGCGCAAGCAAACTTGTGGCACCCAAGCCCGAGGCCTGCATGATTTGTGGTGTGCCAATTGAACCCGCCGCCATCACGACTTCAGTGTGGGCGCGCGCAACATGTTTGTGACCGTCTTTAAGAAACTCAACGCCTGTGACGCGCTTGCCTTCAAACACTAAGCGCGTGGTGTGTGCGTGCGTGAGCACCGTTAAGTTGCGACGATGTTTAATGGGGCGCAAAAATGCTTTCGAGGTGTTCCAACGCCAGCCTTCGCGTTGATTGACTTCAAAGTAATCGCTGCCTTCGTTATCGCCTGCGTTGAAATCGTTAACGGGCTGAATGCCTGCTTGGGCGGCAGCCTCGCGAAACGAATCAAGAATCTCCCACGATAAACGCACGCGTTCGACATTCCATTCGCCACCTGCACCATGAAACTCAGAGGCGCCGCCGTGGTGATTTTCCATCCCTTTGTACAGCGGCAACAGATCGTCCCAGCCCCAGCCCGCATTACCAAGCGCGGCCCAGCCATCGTAATCTGCACGTTGCCCACGCATGTAAATCATGCCGTTGATGGATGAGCAACCGCCCAACACGCGGCCGCGCGGATAACCCAGTTCACGTCCATTTAGCCCTGGGTCGGACTTGGTTTTGTAACACCAGTCGGTGCGCGGATTGCCGATGCAATACAAGTAGCCCACGGGGATATGAATCCAATGCCAATTGTCAGGGCCGCCCGCTTCAAGCAGCAAGACGCGCTTGGCAGGATCTGCCGACAGGCGATTGGCCAACAGACAGCCGGCTGAGCCTGCGCCGACAACGACATAATCAAAGTCTAACGCGCGAGGTGTGCTCATGAGCGGATCGATTCCGGCAACAGTGAAGAAAGAAAAATTTTACACAAGGCTTCCATGCCCGCCTGATCGGCAGCATCAAAACGATTGAGCTCAGGGCTATCCACATCCCACACCCCAAGCAGTTTGCCTTGATACAACAAAGGCACGACGAGTTCAGAGCGCGACGCAGTATCACAGGCAATATGGCCGGGAAACGCATGCACATCTGGCACCACTTGCGATTGCCGGGTCGTGGCTGCGTGACCGCACACGCCTCGATTGAGTGCAATGCGCAAACAAGCAGGCTTGCCTTGAAATGGCCCCAACACGAGCTCGGTACCATCAAATAAATAAAACCCGGCCCAATTCAGCGCGGGCAGTGAAGACATGACGAGCGCCGACAGATTGGCGGCGTTTGCCACGAGATTATGTTCGCCGGCCATCAAGGCGTGGGCTTGCGTAGCCAAGGCCTCGTATTGAGCGGCTTTGGGTAGGTGCGCTAAAGAAAAGGTGTCAAACATTCGGCTGAGACCGCTTGGATCAATCATCGATACGGGGTAGTGTGTATTTTAACTGTACGCCTCGTGCGCCCAGGCATCAACACCTACCTGTACAACAATGTGGTTAGTGCGACCAAAATGTGGAATAATTGGTTGCATGACGAATCCAAGTGCCGCAACCAAATCAGGTACCCAAGTAGTTCAGCGCGTCGCCGCGCTGCTGCGCGGGGTGTCTTCGCGTAACCGGATCGGGGCGCGACTGATTGATTTGTGCACTGAGGTATCCATCGAGCGGCCGACCGCACATCGTATTTTGCAAGGTCTGGTCTCTGAGGGCTTGATTCGGCAAGACGAGGCCACCAAACGGTATTTCTTGGGCAGCGCGATTTACGAGATGGGCTTGGTCGCAAGCCCACGCACCAACATCCGTGATCTGTGCCACCCCCATCTTCAACAAATTGCACAAGCTACCGGTGACACGGTTTCGTTAACGGTACGCGCAGGCTTTGATGGGGTATGTATTGATCGCGCCGAGGGTGCTTTTCCAATCAAGGTGTTTGTGCTTGAAGTTGGCAAAAGGCGACCCCTCAATGTAGGCGGTGGCGCGCTCGCCATCATGAGCTTTCTGGATAACAACGAAATCGAACGCATCTTCAAAGTCAACGAAGAACGCTGCCGCGATAAGTACCCAAACTATTCAGAAGCGAATGCGCGCAAAACCATTGCACGCGCCCGCGTACGCGGCTTTGTGATTAGTGATGTGATTGAGTTGCCAGGGGTACGTTCAATCGCCGCGCCTTTGATGGATAAAAATAATCATCCCATCGCAGGCATCAGTGTGTCGACCTTGACGACCCGCATGGATAAAGCGCGCACCGAGCTTGCGATTAGCTGCATCACCAAGGCGCTTGAGCAAATTCAACCGCATCTGCTGAGCATGGCGTCTGACTAAACGCACGACCTTTTTCTATACAGCTTTACACCACGCCGCGATTCACATAACCATAGGCCATGTTGGTACGCCCTTCGCCGTGGCGATCGTAAATCGCTTTGCCACTTGCGATCTTGTCTGCGCTCACAGCAGCGCGCTGAGCAGGGGTAAAGTTGTATAGCCGCGCATTGTTATCACCAAAGATTGCACGTTTGATCGGCCCATCGGCCGGGCCCAGCGGTTTCAAGCCATAGCGCTTTTGTAAATCTTCTGGGATTTCAAGGCGACGCAGTGCTTCGATTTGCCATTGAGGTGCGCCGGTCCAGATTGCGTCGGTACCCCAACACACGTGATCAGCACCCATGCCCGCAACCAACTGGCCCATCATCACCGCTGACACGCGCGGATCCGCGATGGTAGATTGTGCAAACAGTTGGCCGACATCGGCGTACACATTGTTGACGCCATATTTACCGGGGATATCCGCCAAATCACTGACCCAGTCGATACGACCTGATTTTTCAAACTGCGCCCACGCACCTTCGGTACCGCCACTACCACTGTAGCGGTAGCCACCGTGATAAATAATGAAGTTCAGTTGCGGCCAATCTTTTGCTGCTTTGGCCACGTCATCGACCTTGGCATACTGCAACAGGTTTGGAAAACTCTTTTCAACCGAAGGGGGAAACAGACCCTTGTGAATACACACATTTTTAAGCCCTGCTTTGACAAACTTTTCGTACGCTGGGTAAACAAGTTTTTCATCATCTAGCCGCCAGGGGTGCACCGACAACTGCTTATTGGTGTTGTCGCCAATCGTGTAGCCCTTAAATGAGTCGGGCTTAAGCACCTCAATCGCGCGATCGATTTCGTCCATCCAACCGGCATAGCCAGGGGTAAAGATGGCGTGGGCAAAGGCGCGCTTTGAACCTGCAATTGAGTTGATGGTGGCACGTGCCTGGTTTTTCATGTCGTTGGTTAAAAACCAGTCGCTCACCTTTTCTGAGGGCGCGCCGCTGATACAGGCAACCTTGGTATCGCTATCCAAAAATATTTCTTTTAGGTAGTTGGCAAACTTAAGGTCTTCAAGCGTTTGAGGTTTACCCACCAAAGCAGGGTTCCAGCCTGCCTTACCCACCGCCTCGCGACTGCGCGCAAAGCCTTCAAGGCTGGTGTCATCACGCAAAAAGTGCGTGTGCATATCCATGATGAACTGCCCAGACAAAGACTGGGCGCGCTCGTTGGCCATCTCAGGTGTCGCAGCCTCGGCACGCGAGACACCAAACACTGGGCCATACGTGTCATTCATCGCTAAAAACGCGGCGGCCATCCCCGAGGCTGATTTAAAAAACTTGCGGCGTGTAAGCCCTTGTTTTTTTGCAAGCTCGGCACCAAGCGCCTACACCCGTGCTTCATATTCTTTTTGCTTAGGCGTTTGGACGCCAGGCAAAAACTCATCACTTGAGACACACTGCACAGGGATGGGTGCCGGGAAAATCGATGACTCGGCGGGAATTAAAGCAG
>JBAXLV010000096.1:0-7491 GCA_037134635.1 Alcaligenaceae bacterium | reverse complement strand
GTATCGGTCGTTTCAAAGTATCAACCGCTCGTGTTGCCTTATGGTTTATATAGCCAAACCAAAGCTGTTACGCCAGAACTGATCAAACGCTGCGGTGCGTTGATTGTCATGGACCTTGTCGAGATGCGCAACCGTATCAGCCCCGACATGCAATCGTTTATTACACGGGCGACAAAGCAGGGCTCGTTTGAGGTTTACTGGAATCGGTATAAGAAGATCAAACCAATTAAGATCGACTGGGCCATTATTGAGCCCGAGCAAAAGGGCGGGTGTTGAGATGTTTAACAAAAATCGATTTGCGGTATTGCTTTCATGACAACACCGGCCTCAGCCCTGACAATCCGCGATAGCGCCGAATCGGACGTCGCGGTGATTCAAGACATTTATTCACATCATGTTCTGCACGGAACGGCATCCTTTGAACTTACGCCACCAACGGTCGATGAAATGCTGCAACGGCGCGCAGAGGTCGTCGGGCGGCAGTTACCTTATTTGGTGGCTGAGAAAAACGGCCAGGTGGTGGGCTATGCCTATGTCACCCTCTATCGTCCGCGACCAGCCTATCGCTTTACGGTCGAAGACTCGGTCTATATTCGCGACGGGATGTCAGGGCAGGGTATTGGTCGATTACTACTGCAAGAACTTATTCAAGTTTGCACCGACAAGGGTTATCGGCAAATGATGGCCGTCTGTGGTGATGCGAGTCCGCCGTCCGTGGCCTTGCACGAGAGCCTTGGTTTTACGCTTGCAGGGACGTTTCGGTCAGTAGGCTATAAGTTTGGAGCCTGGCGCGATACGGCGATGCTACAACGGGCCCTGGGAGTCGGAGACTCAACGCATCCTTCGTAAACTATCTATTTACTTTATCCGGTTAGGTTATAATTCGATTTTTAGAATTTATTCGATAAAAATAAATAAATATCCGGTTATTTATAACTAAATATGAATACGCCTAAGGCAATGCCGATTCCTCAGTCTCTCTTTGACGATTTAGATCTTGAGCTCCCGACGCCTGAACAGATCGAACAAGCGCTCTTAGCCGAACAGGCAGAAAAGCCGCCGGCGGCTACGCGTCGTCCTACTGTTAAAGCAACGAAGTCTCAGCAGTCAACCCGATCGGGTGCGTTAGCCGGGCAGGCTTTTTTGCCAGGCTTATCCAGGCGTGGCCGCCCGCGGCTTGAGATCCCAGTTTCTGCAGTCGAACGCACCGCCGAACATCGCCGTAAACGGATCGAAGCGGGCGCAAAACGAGTTGAGATGATTCTTGATCGCGATGTGTCAAAAGCGCTAGATGCTTTAGCCGAGCATTTTAAAGAGCCACGTAGCGATGTGGTTGCCACACTGATCCTAAAAGCTGCCTCACGCGTCTTGAAACGCTAAGATTTTTGCTGGCTTTAAAAGACCGCGCCGCGGGCAGAAACTGGCCATAATTCTTCGACCTTACCGTTGCGCACCGCGATCAACCAGTCATGCAAATTGACGGTAGGGTCGCAGTGTCCGGGAATGAATCTAATCTTGTCGCCGACTTTCAAGGCGGGAGTACCTGGTTCGGGCACGATCGTCGTATGCTCGTCAGTCACGCTCTTCACCGTCCACCCCGGCAACACGACGCGGGGCAACCCAGAGTCCACGGCAAAACACTTTAATCCCCCATCGACAACTGAGTGGGTCGAACTGACACTGATGACCGTGCATAAGGCATGCAAGACGTGCTGAAGCTCCGGCGTATCGGTTGCGGGGGTATTTTTACCGTAGTCGTTATCCATCAACACATATGAGCCGGGCTGTACTTCTGTGTATAGACCTGATTCAGCCTCGACTTCATACGTACCCGTGCCACCGCCTGTCACTGCATTGACTTCAAAGCCTGCAGTTTTTAATGCCGTAATCATGTCGCGAACTTTATCGCACGCTGAGCCAATCGCTTGGGTGCGTTCTGCCGGTGTTCGTAAATGTTGAGCTTTGCCGTGATACGCCTGCAATCCAGCAAAAACCAAGGCGGGAGAATAGGTTTGAATCGCCTGTGCTAATTCGATTGCTGCAGCATGCGTGGTGACTCCGCAGCGTCCTGCTCCGACATCTTGCTCGATATAAACATCAATGGCCACGTGATGACGGCGCGCGGCCGCACCAATCTGATGCACTTGAACCACATTGTCGACACACACACCCATGTGAGCATGGGCGGCCAGTCTTGCAATTCGCTCAACCTTTCGTACGCCGACAACTTGATTTGTGATCAAGATGTTTTTGACGCCCACTTCAATGAAGGCCTCGGCTTCACTGGCTTTTTGAACACAGATGCCTACGGCACCTGCATGAATCTGACGCAAGGCAATGTCGGGGCATTTGTGGGCTTTGCCGTGCGAACGCACCGCAATGCCAGCCGTTTGGATGACAGCGTGCACCTCAGCCAAATTGCGCTCAAAAGCGTCCAACTCAATTAACAGAGCGGGAGTGTCAATAGTATCGACTGGCGCACCGACTGCTGCAGGTGCATCATGCCAGCTACCGATACGAGACTCAGAAATTGATGGATGATGCGTCATGAGCTTTCCTAAAGAGGGCTTACGGTGAGCGTTTCAATACGTAACGCATTTGGGGTTAACGTCGACTGGCTTCATAGCGCTGCGCGTACTTCCAGCCGATTTCTGCGAGCGGTCTCGCTTTACTGCCGGTTTCAATGGCATCGTTCGCAGCAGCCGTGCCATCTTGTGCACGTCGAGCGATGCCTTGCAAGATCGCTGCGATTCTAAAAAGGTTATAGGCAATATAAAAATCCCAATGCTCAATGCCCTCAAACCCGGTGGCAGCGCCGTATTGCTTGATGTAGTCTGCCTCACTTGGAATGCCTAGCGCATTTAGATCCAAACCGCCAATCCCTCGCCATAACGAGGCTGGAATATGCCAACTCATACAGTGATAGGCAAAGTCGGCCAAGGGATGCCCGAGTGTGGCGAGCTCCCAGTCAAGCAAGCCAATCGCACGCGGCTCAGTGGGGTGCAGCACTAAATTATCCAAACGATAGTCGCCATGGACGATCGTGGTTTGATCGCCCTCCGGGATATTGGCAGGGAGCCACTCGATCAACGCTTCAAGTGCAGAGATGTCCTCGCTGCGTGCTTCTTGGTATTGGCGGCTCCAACGAGCGATCTGGCGACCAAAATAATTTCCAGCGCGCCCAAAGGTTTCGAGACCAACTGCATTGATATCCACTTTATGCAGCGCCGATATCACCCGATTCATATCCTGGTAGATGGCAGTGCGCTCGGCTGGACTTAAACCAGGAAGTGATTGATCAACAATGACTCGACCATTCAAGAATTCCATCAAGTAAAAAGGTGTACCAACAATATTTAAATCGTCGCTATAGGCATAAAGCTTTGGTACAGGCACTTCGCTGCCTTGCAACGCCTGCATGACACGATACTCACGATCAACCGCATGCGCTGAAGGCAATAAGACACCCGGCGGTTTTTTACGCAAGACAAATTGCTGCGCACCGCTGGTTAACAGAAAAGTTGGATTTGATTGGCCGCCTGTTAGGGGCTTTACAGCGAGCGATGTACGATCCAGAAAGCCTTGTGCATGCATCCAGTCAGCCAGAATGGCTGCATCAAACGGCGCTGTGCTGTTACTGCCTGACGTCTGATCCATGCTGCTCATAAAGAACTCACTGAATGGCCCCAGTCAACGGTCACCGAGGTACCGGTCATTGCTTGGCCCGCGTCAGACGCAAGCAACAAGACTGGACCATCCATATCTGGCAACTCAGAAAAGCGTCGTGAAGGCACACGTGCTTGAAGCTTTTGACCTTGCTCGCTGAGTAAAAAGTCACGATTCAAATCGGTGATGACATAGCCCGGCAGCAAAGCATTCACGCGAATGCCATACCTTGCAAATTCAAGAGCGAGAGACTTTGTAAACTGAATTACACCCGCTTTTGAGGCCGAATAGCCAACGACAGCACCTGCAACACGCGCCCCTAAAATTGAGGCAATATTAATAATGCTGCCTTTCTTTTTTAGTTTGACTAAACGCCGCGCAGCTTCAGTATCAACCATCCAGCAGCCTTTTAAGTTTGTATCGATTACGTTATCCCAATCTTCTTCCGTTTGCTCAAGCGCCGGTTTCGCAACGGTGGTGCCAGCATTGCTAATGATGATGTCAGCGACACCTACAATCGTTTCAATTTGATCGAAACAGGCCTTGACGCTCGCCTGATTGGTCACGTCTAAGGACACCGCGTGTGCCATTGCACCCGAGGCTTGTAACTCAGCAACAAGGTTGGCGAGTTTGTCGGCGCGGCGCGCCGCAACAATGACGTGGGCGCCCGCGCGCGCTAAGGTGTGCGCAAGATGATGGCCAATTCCACTCGAGGCGCCTGTCACTAAAGCAACGTGTCCTTTCAAACTAAAAATATCTAAAACATGACTCACGCTGTTTTCCCCGCTGCATCGATAATTTTACGTGCCATGCTCCAGCGATGAACTTCACTTGGACCATCATAAATTCTAAAACCACGCATATCCATAAAGATGCGCATCACAATCGTTTCGCCTGTCACGCCTTGGCCACCCAGGATCTGTACGCACCGATCAACGACGCGCCACTCAGCTTCAGAGCAGGTTACTTTGGCACGGCTTGATTCAAAGTTACAGCTCTGTCCCTGATCTAATAACCAGGCTGTGTGCGCAATGTGCAGGCGCGCGGTTTGTAAATCCATATCGTTATCTGCAAGCATAAAGCCTACACCTTCGTGCTTACCCAGGATGCGACCGAAGGCTTCACGGGTGCGCGCGTATTGAGTTGCAATGTCGTGTGCCCTACGAGCTTGCCCTAACCAACGCATGCAATGCGTCAAGCGGGCAGGGGCTAAACGAACCTGCGCGTATTTAAAACCTCGTCCAATTTCACCTAAAACATCAGTGGCAGGCACACGAACATTATCGAATTTCATGACACAGTGACCACCGGCAAAGCAACTATCCATGGCTTCCATTTGGCGCGCAATCGAGATGCCTTTGCGGTCCATGTCACTTAAAAACATGGTGGCCGAGCCGTCTTCCATCTTGGCCATAATGATGCAATAGGTTGCCCCTTCTGCACCGGTAATAAACCATTTTGTGCCATTAATAACGTAATCATCGCCATCACGCACAGCGGTAGTGAGCATCATGCCGGGGTCGGCCCCCGCGCCTGGCGATGGTTCGGTCATCGCAAAGCAAGAGCGCGTCAGTCCTTGAACCTGAGGACGTAACCAACGTTCTTTTTGCGCTTCGGTTGCAACAATTTCCATCAGATGAATATTGCCTTCATCCGGCGCGTGAATATTCATGGCCGTTGGGCCTAAGGTTGAATAACCAGCCTCTTCAAAGACAATGGCTTTATCAACGTGACTCAGGCCCATGCCACCAAACTCTACCGAGGCGTGTGGTGTTAAAAGACCTGCCTGGCGCGCTAAAGCCACGAGTTCAGCCCGAAAATCTGCCGTGGGCCCGTGTGTGGTGGCGCGTGGGTCTTTTTCGAGTGGAATGATTTTTTCAGCGATAAAGCTGCGGGTGCGTTGTTGCAGGTCAAGCTGCGCCGGGGTCAGAGCAAAGTCCATGAGGGGCTGTCCTAGTGGCTGAATCAGTAAAATCAGTGGCTATTATCGCAATTTCAACAAATCTTGCTTTGATCGGGTGCAAGTCGGTCGTTTCAGTGTTTATTTCTGCCCAGAACCAGACTCAGACTCGCTAAAAGCGATAACAGACCAAAGATCATGAAGCCGGTTTGATAGCTTTTCGTGGCCATAATCACGTAAGCAAAGCCCGAGGGACAGACAATCCCACCAAGATAGGTAAAAAATAACGAGGCGCCGGTCGTGGATGCAATCATGCCCGGCGGAGAAATCCGTGCAACCTCGGCCATGTAGACACCGTTCCAACCGATGGCCGAGGCGCCAAAGATGGCGGTTAACAAGAGAACCAGGCCGTAGGGCCACCCAGGGGTCATTGCACCCGTTAGGACCGAAGCAACGGCCATAATGACGCCTAAGATGGCCATCACCTTGCGAGGCGATAAGAACTTATCTGCAACATAGCCCCAAAATACACGCGCAAACACGCTGGCCAATTGCGTCATCGCGAGCGCAAAGCCAGCCGCCACAAACGAGATTTTTAGTTCGAGGGTGAGGTAGGTGACCAGATAGGTCGTGAGAATCATTTGCAGGCCGCAAAACAAGAACGATACAAACGCGAGCTCTCTTAGCCCGCGATTCAAGAAGATGAGTTTGATGGGGCTAGTGATTTGCTCAAACGAAAAACGGCTTGAGGCAATGCGGTCATCATCCAGACTTTGGCGAAATGGTTCGGCAATCCAGACAAACAAAAATAATAAAGCTGAGACCATGAATAATGTGATTTGCCATCCCGCTATCACGACTAAGGCAGGAATCGATAGCCCCGCTAGAAAGCCCGCCAGGGGATTTCCAGTTTGGCGAATTGAAAAGGCTAGGCTGCGACGACCAGGCGTCGTTGTACGGGCTAAAACATGTGAACTGGCAGGTGAAACAGGGCCATAGCCCAGGCCCATCACAATCGCACCCAAAACAACCAGTACTAGGTTGCCACACGCGACAAGGGCCAGACCGAGCGCACACAAGACCAAGCCAACTTGGCTCATGCGGATGGCGCCGTAACGTACGATGAAATTTCCGGATACTAAGGCCGATAGCATTCCGGTGACATAGACAATTGAGATAAAGTAGCCAATCCACTCTGGAGAGATCGAAAGCGATTGCGCTGCAACAGGCGCCAAAATCGGAACAGCGTTTAGCACGAGGGCAGAAACGACTGCGACGCTTAACATCATTGCTGAAGGGGCAAAACTATGCATAACAGTCTGTGTTTGACAATGATGTAGTGACGTAGTGTTTAAGTCACCTTAGCCGCGCCCGGCCCCGTCTGTTTATCAACAAATAATAATTTGTACAGTCGTAACCTTACCATGTAGGCTAATGGTTGGAATTTGTGGTCTGATCCCCTATGATCGAGACCTTCAACATTTTTACTAAGAGCGTGTTCGATGCGTAGCATTCAACATCCAGGAAAACCTGACATTCTGCGTCTGGTCGCACAAAGCGTCGAGACTCAAGCGTTTGATGTTGAGTTACCTGTTGGCTTTTCGCTTTTGCAGGCCGTCGCACAGTCGCTCGCGAGCCTCCCCGCGCCCAGTGCCGCTTTGCGCTTGTTTGGCGGCGGCTTCGAGTCGTTTTCCTATGTCATGCCCGCCCTGTCTAAAACGCCAGCGCATGCTGTGTATTTCAGTGATACCTATTCCGTAGACGGGCTCGTGCGGCTTGAAAGCGCTTGCGTGACCTTTGGACAGCGAGATGGTCAGCCCTGGCTACATAGCCATGCGATTTGGATTGAGGCGAGTGGTCGCAGACATTGTGGCCATTTGCTACCCGATGAGATCAAAGTCAGTGTGCCCATACGGGCCCAAGGG
>JBAXLV010000095.1:0-7521 GCA_037134635.1 Alcaligenaceae bacterium | reverse complement strand
ATATGCATCTAGGTTAAGACGAACGGTGCTGACATCGAGCACCTCAATAGATGCGATGGGACGCAGTTCGCCTGAGCGACTGGAGCCTTTTAAGGTTTTATGGCGCTCGAGGTTGTACCTGACGGCTTCAGCATCCATTTTTTCGCCATCATGAAACGTGACGCCTTCACGTATTTTGAGCGTCAGAGCTTTACGATCGGCGGACCATTCATAGCTTGTGGCCAACTGCGGAACAATATTTAGTTTTTCGTCAATATCAAACAGTTTGTCGCACAGTGACATAAAGACCAGACGGCCGACAAAGGAGCGGGCCAGTGTTGGGTCGAGCATGTCAGGATCTTCGGCGAGGCCGATGCGTAGTGTTTGAGCCGTCGTAATAAACGGCAAGCACGCGAGTAGTGAGGCAGCGAGCAGGATTCGGTGGCGTAGTTTCATGATGTGTCCTAATACAAAAATTGAGGCATTAATTCGGCTGTACAGAAGGAGCATGCACAAAGGCACTTTGCAAACGTTGTAGGCGCAGTGATGAGGGCGAGACGGTTGATTGTGTGCGTGGGGTGCTTACGATCGCGCTTAACGGAAAATGACAGGCAACCGCGTGTTCGTGATTGCCAACTAAGCTTGGTGCAGCTTGACCGCATAGCGCCTGGGCGCGTGGGCAGCGCGTATGTAAATGACAGCCACTGGGCGGATTCAAGGGGCTCGGCACATCACCACTCAGCAGAACACCTTGTTTTGTGACCGTGGGATCGGGCAAGGGAATCGCGCGCATCAGCGCGTGCGTGTAGGGATGTTGAGGGTCTGCAAATAAGCGTTGCTTGTCGGCGATTTCGACGATTCTACCCAGGTACATAACGGCCACACGCGTCGCGATATGCTTGACCACTGCTAAATCGTGCGCAATGAATAAATAAGAAAGACCGAAGCGTTGTTGCAAATCTTGCAACAGATTAATGACTTGTGCTTGAACAGAAACATCTAGCGCTGAAACGGCTTCATCACAGACGATTAGTTTCGGTTCTGCGGCAAGGGCCCGGGCGATGCCCACGCGTTGTCGCTGACCGCCTGAAAATTCGTGGGCGTAGCGTTGTGCATGTTCAGGTCGCAGTCCAACCGTCTTGAGCAGTTCGGCAACCCGAAGTGCTTCGCGATCTGTGTGCAAGCCATGTACCTTGAGCGGTTCGGCCAGCATCTGCCCGATCGTCATGCGTGGGTTCAACGACGAATAAGGATCTTGAAATATCAATTGCATATTGCGTCGTTCGGCGCGCAGCTCTTTGGGGTTTAGGGCACGCACATCTTTGTGGCCAAAGTGCAAAGTGCCGCCGGTGGGTTCCAATAGGCGTAGCAACAGTCGCCCGAGCGTTGATTTGCCACAGCCTGACTCGCCCACTAGACCAAGTATCTCGCCGTGCTGAAGAGTCAGGTCTACGCCATCGACGGCGCGCACGTAATTCTGTATGCGCCCAAAAAAACCGCGACGCACCGGGAAATGCTTTTGTAAACCAGCGGCACGTAAAAGTGGAGTCGTCTCGTTCATAGTGCAGCCTCGCTTTGAGGACGGGTGAACAGACGATCCACTTCAAGCGGCGCACGCAGACACGCCGAAAAATGCGCGTCCCCCACTGGGCTCAGTGCGGGGATTTGGTTTGAGCATGCCGCTTGCGCAAATGGGCAGCGTGGAGCGAAGCTACATCCTAAAAGTGGCTGCGCCGGGTTTGGGACTTGGCCCTCAATTGAGACGAGTCTGGTTTGCGCTAAGTCAAGACGCGGAATTGCTCCAAGCAAGCCAATGGTGTATGGATGTTGCGGCCAAGCGAAGAGCGCGTGCACGGGAGCGCGTTCGACCACGCGCCCGGCATACATCACGATCACTTCATCGGCGATTTCGGCTACTACGCCGAGGTCATGGGTGATCAATACGATCGCGGTGCCAGTCTCTTGTTGCAAGGTGTGCATCAGCTCAAGGATCTGTGCTTGTATGGTGACGTCAAGCGCAGTCGTGGGTTCGTCAGCAATTAATACGCGCGGCTCACACACCAAAGCCATCGCGATCATGACGCGTTGACGCATGCCACCGCTTAGCTTGTGCGGAAATTCATCCAGACGCTGTTCGGGTGAGGGGATACGGACTTTTCGTAAAATGTCGATGGCTTTCTGACGCGCTTGAGATCGACTGAGTTTGCGATGCTTGATCAGCCCCTCAATGATTTGTTCGCCTACGGTGTAGCTCGGGTTCAGCGAGGTCATCGGCTCTTGAAAAATCATTGATAAGCCGTTGCCTCGCAAGTCTTGTAGCGTCCGTGCAGAAGCGCCGACAAGTTCCTGTCCTTCAAAACGAATAGAGCCCCCTTTAATGTTGCCGGCTGGTTTTGCTAGCAGGCCCATAATCGATAGGGCGGTGACGCTCTTGCCACAACCCGATTCGCCCACAATAGCAAGGGTACGCCCGCCATGAACCGAAAAGCTCACATCATTGACAACAGTGATCTCGCCTTCGTCGGTTGCGAAGCTTGTTTTTAATTGCGAAACTTCGAGAAGCGCTGCCAACTAAGTGCCCTTTATACGGTTAAGAAATTGCTCAATATGTGCATCGATTTGGTGACGTTCGGTGATACCAGACGGGCGGTGGCGACTGGGCAAACATTCAAGAAAAGGTTGAAAGCGTTCAAGACTTGTTTCATAGAGTCGTCTGAGTTCAATTAAAGGCTCTTGGTGGTCATCCACACGCAGATCTAACTGCAGATAGTCCTCATCATTGTGAATCTTGAGCGCGGCCGCTTGTTTGCCGCGTTTATCCCCTCCGGCGGCTTGACCCGCTTCCATGGCTGCCAAAAGGCGTTCGCCCATTGGTTTGCCACGAGTGTCTTTGTAGGCCTGTGCTGTGTGTTCAATAACTTTGGGTCCCGCCAGCATGTTGCCTGCAACGCTTAAACCCTCTTCGAGCAAATGCCCACACCAGTTGATGCAGGCAGCGCCTGTGTGTGCGGCGGGCAACCCCTTAAAAGGGAGGATGTGTAACTGTCGCTGCTCACGGCCTTGGTCGGCCTCTATGAGTTTTGCAATGGTTTGTGCGGGCGAGAACTCTTGGGCTAATAAATCTAAACCAGCGGGCCCGTATAAAGGATTTAGCAGCGCCTGACTTGAAAGTGCACCAACACCGCGTCGACTGTGTACGCAAAGCGCACCCACAGCAAAAAACCGGCTGGCGATCGCCATGCCGAAAAATCCCTCATCATCGCGAGCCAAGATGGACCAGGTCATTAAAATTCTCTGTTTTGCGGTGGGATAAGGCTATCATGAGACGTCGCAGCGGTGGGGCGCCCGCCGATCTATCAAGCAATTTATGTGCCAGAATGATTCAATTCAACACGTGAGACTCCGATGACCGATCAAATCGACCCTTCTAGACGTGCCATGACTCTGGGCCTGGCAACAGCATTTTTGACGCCCACGATGGCTCAGGCGCAGACGCCCGCGTTGGGGAAAACTGGCGGGACTTCGCCTGTGACAGGGCTGCTTAGCGCTGAAGCGCAAGCCTACTTCGCCGAGCAAGAGCCTTTGTTCAAACAGTTTGCGCAAGAGTTCACGCTTGACCCCAATGTGGTGTATTTCATGGCGGCGCAGAAAGGGACGATCCCTAAGAGTGTGATGACGCGGTTTAAAGAGGGCCTTGATCAAAGCGCGCGTGATCCTTTTCCGGTTTATGTTGAGCCTTCGGCTAAAACGCGTGCCACGATTGCCCGGTGCTATGGCACAACCCCCGATCAAATCGCGATCACGCGCAACACCACAGATGCACTTTCGTTGATTTTTAATGGCATTGATTGGAAAGCGGGCGACGAATTACTGATGACGCCGCTTGAACATCCAACCGGCATTACGCTCGCGCTTCGCACGGCTGCGCGCTATGGCGTGGTCATTAAGCAGTGGGGTGTGCCCACACATGCAAATGCAACCGTTGACGAAGTGGTGGCCGCGCTTGAACGACAAGTCGTGCCAGGTAAAACGAAAGCGATTTTCTTTTCTTCACCGTTATGGCCAATTGGGCAGCGCATGCCAGAGCGTCGTATCGCGGCGCTTGCACAAAAAGCGGGCGCAATCACGATCGTCGATGGTGCGCATTACAACGGGATGTTCGATCCGCAGCTTGATGAGACCGGGATTGATTTCTTTGCACTCTGCGGGCATAAATGGCAATGTGGCCCTGGAGGAACAGGGGCTTTATATATTCGTAATAAAAAACTTGCGTCTAATCCGACTGAGCTACCTAAGTTTTTTATCAGTCGATCGCAATCTCGGACTGTCCCGTTTGATGGTTCGCGTGGTGACTGGGATATTGGCGAGGCTTTGTCAATGTATGGGTTCCCTGAGTCTGCCGATTGGCGGGCGTTGGGTGATTCGTGCGCGCTTTGGGATCAAATGGGTCGCAAACGCATTGAAACTTGGCATTTGCGTTTGGGCGACTATTTTCGTGAACGAATTATTGCCGCCTTCGGTGAGGCGTCGGTGCTAGGGGCTACGCGCGATCCGGCGCTTAAGTCTGGAATCATTGCGTTCAATCCGTTTCCGACACAGCCGCAGCGTTGGGATGAAAAGTTGAACGTTGAGTTTCGTGCACGGATCTTAAAAGAATATGGCTTTCGAATTTCAGGCTTGGGAGTTGGCAACAATGGTCTAACGCGTAAGCCTGATCCTGAGGCCGCTAAGTTTCCGTCCGGTACGATTCCAAATCGTGATCCCATCACACTGGCGCCGGCGCCGATGGATCATCCTCAGCGGGTCAATGCCTGCGTGTGGAACAATCGTGAACAGATTGATCGCTTCGTTGCGGCGACACAAGATCTTGTGAAAAAAATGATTTAGGCGGCTCGCTGATGCTTGTGATCAGCGAGCCGCCTAAGAGCGCGGCGATCTGGTGAAGATCAGTCAGTTAGTCAGGCTTAATATTGTTTTCTTTGATGACTTTCGCCCAGCGTTGCACTTCTGTTTCGGTCCATTTCTGTAACTCTGCGGGGCTGCTGGCTTTGATGTCCATACCGAGGCTTTCAGTGAGCTGCTTATGGATATCGGGGCGTTGCAAAATTTTTGCTGTTTCTGCATTGAGTTTATCGATAATGGACTGCGGCGTGCCGGTTGCAGTGAAGATCCCCCACCACGCCAGCGCAGAAAACCCTTTGTAACCCTGCTCGGCGAGAGTGGGAACATCAGGCATCGAGGCCGAACGCGTTTCGCCCGTGACTGCCAGGGCGCGCATCTTGCCGCTCTTGATGTGTGCACTCATGACTGCGACTGAGCCAATGCCAGAATCGATTTGCCCACCTAAAACGTCGGTGACCATTGGGCCACCGCCTTTGTAGGGAACATGCACGACTTTAAAGTTGCCCGCCGCTTCAACGAGCGTCATGGTTAAGTGTCCGAGGCTGCCGCTTCCGATCGAACCATAGCTGACCGTATCAGATTTTGCTTTTGCAGCAGCGACAAAGTCAGCAAAGGTTTGATAAGGTTTGCCGGGTGCCGTGCCCAGGGCCATTGGGGCTGTGCCAATGAGCATGACAGGTGCTAGATCTTTGAGCGTGTCGAAGGGCATCTTGGGTAGCAAGGAGGGGTTCACGGCGTGCGTATCAAAAACAAATACAAAGGTGTAGCCGTCAGGGGTGGCTTTGGCGACGAAAGCCGTGCCGATTGAGCCTGAGGCGCCGACACGGTTTTCGACGATAAATTGTTGACCAAGTGCTTCAGTGAGCTTTGCTGCTAGCAAGCGCGCAATCGGATCAACCGACCCGCCGGGTGGAAATGGCGAGACGAAGGTCACGGCTTTGGTCGGCCAAGCTTGTGCAAAGGCCGACGGCGAGAGCGCGCAGCCCAGCATGCTGAGCATCAAACAAAAGCGGAAAAATAATTTTGAGGTCATGGTCGTTTTCTTTAAAAAAGTCACCGAATGTGTCTCATTGTAGTGGTTTTGGTGCAAGGTTCGACTCATCGCGAGCGTATCTAGCGACGTCAAATGGCTTGATTGCCCTGGGTTTGACTGCTACAACTAGACTATCAAACATCAACATCCCAGGAGATTCGCATGAGTGCTTTGGTCCGTCTGTGCATGCTTGGGCTCTGTTTGTTGGCGGGACAAGGCTCTTTGCTCGCGCAGACCTATCCTGAGCGTTCAATCAAATTCATTGTGCCGTTTCCCCCAGGTGGGCCCGCCGATCTGGTTGCCAGAACACTCGCCAGCAAATTGACGATTAGTCTGGGCAAGTCCGTCATTGTTGAAAATCGTTCGGGCGCGGGAGGCAATATCGCAACCGACGAGGTGGCCAAAGCAGCGCCGGATGGTTTGACGCTGTTGTTGGCGACTAACGGGCCCTTGGTGGTCAATCAGGCGTTATACGGCACGTTGCCTTTTGATCCACAAAAAGATTTTGCGACGGTCTCGCAAATTGCTGAAATACCTTTGGCGGTGTTGGTGCACCCGTCGTTACCCGTCAACTCAATGCAAGAGTTGATCGCCTATGCGAAGGCTCACCCAGGTCAGTTGAGCTACGCCTCATCGGGAGCGGGTTCAGGTGGTCATTTGTCGGGTGCGCTGATCGCTCAGATGGCGCAGATTGACCTGGCGCATGTTCCGTACCGCGGCTTAGCGCCGGCGACCTCAGACCTTTTTGCTGGGCATGTCAAGATGATGGTGGGAGGATTATTTTCGGCCTTGCCTTACGTTGAGGCCGGTAAGCTCAAAGCGCTCGCTGTTGCCACGCCTAAGCGTGTGCAATCAGCCCCAAATCTTCCTACTGTGGCTGAGACTGGTTTGACAGGCTTTGAAATTGTGTCGTGGTACGGTGTGGTGGTGCCTGCGAAGACGCCTCAACCGATTATCGACCGCCTTTATCAAGATCTTATGGTCGCGGTCAATTCGCCAGATGTGCAAGAGCGTTTGTTTGAAAAAGGTGGTCTTGAAAAAATCGCTAACTCGCCCTCTGAATTTGCGGCAGTGATCGCCCGTGAGATTCCGCAGTATGCGCATATCGTCAAAATTACAGGTGCGAAGGCTGAATAGCGATTGTTGACGCGTTGCGTTGAGAATGACTTTAGAATACACAGCAATATAAAAGCACGCATTGCCTCGAGCCTTTTGTAGGTTTGTTTTTCAAGTCGGAGACTTAAAATGATTGATACCATTATTCGCAGTGACCGGGTTGTGACGCCTCAGGGTGTTGGTGCCTACGACATTGCGATCTCAGGCCAAACGATTGCAGCCGTGGCGGCTGTCGGGGCGATACCCGTTGGCCCACAAACCCGTTTCATTGATGCCACTGGCAAGCTCGTCATTCCGGGCGGTATCGATCCACACGTGCACTGTGCGTGGCACATTCCGGGCCCAGACGGAATATCAGGCATGACTGCACCTCCTGAAGTCGTGAGTCGTGCAGCTTTGTTTGGTGGCACAACCACCATGATTGACTTTGCGCGCTGGATGCATGGGAACACCGTACAGGGCACGATTGAGGCGCGTGACAAAGATTGGGT
>JBAXLV010000094.1:0-7567 GCA_037134635.1 Alcaligenaceae bacterium | reverse complement strand
TCAATGCGATTCAGCACCCAGAACAGCGCATCGATAACCGTATTGCCGGTGACTGTGATGCTGGTTTCCGGCACGCGCTCGTCCAATAAGTTTTGCCGGCTAAAGTCTGTTGGGGCAAAGTGCCATTTTGTGAGCTTGCTGGCCACTTGGCGGTTGAACTCTTCTGGAAACGGTGCCTGCAAGTCGTGCGTGCGCAAACCCGCTTCTACGTGCCCCACAGGCACACCCAGATAAAAACCGGCCATGGCCGCTGCCAGGGTAGTGGACGTATCGCCATGGACCAACAAGGCATCGGGCTTGTGCGTCTGCAACACATCACGCATGCCGTGCAAGACGCCCGCTGTGACGTCAAATAAATCTTGCCCCGGCTTCATCAGGTTCAGGTCAATGTCGGGCGTTATCTCGAAGACCTTCAGCACCTGGTCGAGCATTTGCCGGTGCTGGGCAGTGACGCACAACTGCGCTTCAAATTCACCCGGCAAGGCCTTGAGCGCGTGGTACAGCGGCGCCATCTTGATGGCCTCGGGTCGGGTGCCAAACACCAGCATGATCTTTTTCTTTTTCATTATCTTTTGAGCATACCTTTAAACACTTGCAGCATCTGCAGTGCGAGGTTTTTTCGGTCATAACGTTGTGCCGCAGCAAGTCCATTTTGCTGGAAGCTGGCGTAAGCAATTGGTTCGTCGCGCATGCGCAGCAAGCCGGCCACCAATTGCTGCGCATTCTCGGACTCAAAAACTTCGCCCACTTGCTCACGGCGCACAATCTCTGCCGATTCACCAGCCACCCCATGCAGCACCGGAAGGCCCATGCCCATGCATTCAAACAGCTTGGACGGAATTACCGTGGTAAACAACTCGGTGTTGCGCAGATGAATGATGGAGACGTCCAACACCGACCAGTAGCGCACAACCTGGTCTTTGGGTACGGATTCCAGAAACAAGACGTTGCACAAGCCCATTGCTTGAGCCTGGGTTGCCAGTGACGCCTTGCGCGCACCGTCGCCCAAGAATAAGAGACGCACATTCGCCGCACCGGGCATCTGCTGCAGCGCCGCTGCAGCCTCAAGCAATGTCTCCAGCGCATGGGCCATGCCGTGGGTGCCGATGTAGCCGGCGACAAACATTCCCTGCAAGCCCAGTTGTTCAACCAGTTGTCGGTCTTTGGCTTGGGGCGCAAAGTGGCTCAGGTCCACGCCATTGGTCACGACGTTGATCTTGCTGCCATCAATGCCCCGGCGCATCAGTGTGTCGCGAAACGCATGCGTCACGGTCACGATCCGACTGGCCTTGCGGTAGAGGAACATCTCGACGCGCTCCAGAAACCGGATAGCGGCAGAATCCTTCATCGCCCCCACCGCCTTGATCGACTCCGGCCACATGTCGCGCAGCTCAAAGACAAAGGGGATGCGCTTCATGCGGCTCACCAGGTAGGCCGCGCAGGCAGTAAAGAACTGCGGCGATGTTCCTACCACCAGCTCGACTCGGCGCACAAACGGCGCCGCCAAAGTGGCCGAGAGCATAAAGCTCTGGTAATCCAGAATGCGCTTGACAAACCCCTCATTAGCCGTGATGTAAGACCAGACACGGATCACACGGATGCCATCCAACTCTTCCTGTTGCCACAGACGGTTGCGGTAGCCGTCAAACACCTTGCCTTTCGGAAAATTGGGCGCGCAGGTGATCACCGTAACCTGATGCCCGGCACGCACCCACTCACGGCAGTGCTCAAAGGTTCTGCTGGCCGGCGCGTTGCTCTCGGGCGGGAAGTTGTCTGTCAAGAAGAGAATGTGCAAATCAACTCCAAAGCCACTCAACCAAGGCTTGCCCAATGGATAACTCGACCGCCAGACACTGTGTTGAAAGCACAATTCCGAATTCAGGGGCGTAGCTGGCTGGTTCCAACCGTGCACGTCCGGCAAGCACTTTTACGCGCAGACTTTGGCCTTGGGGCAAGGTTAGCTGCCAGGTATTTGCACCATCGGCAGCTATCTGCATGCCCGGGTGCAGGATGTAACGCGCCAGCGCAGCATGCGCGCCGCCACGCACCGCGTCTGCTACGCGCAAGCTTCCACGCTCCATTACCGATTCACGCCTGTGCACCGGTGCGCCATTCAAACGCGTGTAGCCGTCGTGTGAACAAGCCACCTGCAACTTGCCAGGCTCATTCAAAATCTGCAAATCAAAGGGGTAGGCGCGCCGCGCAACCCGAAAGCCGCCCCATACCTCAGATGAGTCGAGACCAGCCACTTGCACCGTGCTGTGCGCCGCGGTACCGCGCTCATGCAGGCGCTCTGGCCCCAGACCGTAACGCGAGGTACCACCGTTCACCACAACGCGTTGATCAAAGACTGATAGCTCAAATGAAAGGGTGTCGGCATGGGCGTGGCCGGGTAAGTAGTCGGGGCCGATGGGGGCTACGTCGAGCAGCGCAACCGCGTTGTCTTGTTCCAGGCGTACGTATCCTGATTCCGGAAAATGAGTGAGACGGAGCACTTGGTGAGAGCAGTCGTCATGCCGGACTTGATCCGGCATCCAGGCTGTTTGGGGCACTGGATTGCGGATCGAGTCCGCAATGACAGATGCAATACCCAAGCGAAGCGCGTAAGAATGCAGTTCGGCCAGGTTAGGCGCCACACCAAACGCAGCATCGTTGAACAGCGCAATCTCCCCATCCGGGTGGGCCATGCCAACGAGCCAACCCAGCATTCGCTCAGCAGTTTCACGCCAGGTGGAAACCTGTGCATCAGGTATCAACCCCGGCCAGCGCTGTGCGGCATTGACCAAGTCCAGTACATCCTCCAAAAAGATGGCGTGGTACATCGGACTGCGCTCAAAATTGCCACCATCAGCGAGCACCTGTTCGGGCAGTTCCCTCGCCATGATCTTTAAACCTGTGGCCAGCCACGCGGGTGGTTCGTCTCCTTCAAAGAACAGACCGACAAATACCAGCGCCTTGGCGTTAGCGAACAGATGGTTGCCCAGCAGATGCCACTCCAACCGCTTTGAAAGCCAGCGCGCCTGGGTTGCCAAGCTTTGCGTCATGCCGGGTGGCGCCGCATTACCCGCCGCTAGCCATTTGACCCAGTTGACGATGCGCAGCGAAGTCGGGTAAGGCTCCCAGCCATTGCCGCTGACAGGCGGATTTTCTTGCACCCAACGCTGTAGCAATGCCTGGTGCCACGCGCTGCGCTGATCGGCGTTGCGCGCGTTCAGGTCGTCAAAATAGTGGATGTTGTAGAGCCAGAGCTTGTCCAGCTTCGCATCGTTCCAGCCATCATGGGCTGGCAGGCTTTGTTCGAGGTTCAAAAACCTGAACTGCCGCGACCCCAACATCGACGGCGCTCGCGCTGCTGGGGGTTGCCAATTGCCACGTGCTAGGCGCGGCGGTGACGCGAGAACCGTTGAATTGACGCGTGGCCGATAAAGCCTGAACCAGAGCCGTCGGTAGAACTGCACGGGCTTAAGGTGACGCAGCGTATGCCAATAGCGAAGAGCAATTGAGATCAGGCTCATCGCATTGACGAATCGGGACTTAATTGGAGTCTGACCCCAATTATTTTGCTACCTCAATGCTTACCCGCGCGACTTCCAATATTTGGTCAAAAGGTATTGGTGCCCGGCCACCGTCTGAAATCGCTTTCACGAACGCTGCGGCGCAGGCTTTTTGCCCCTTGTCTTGCCGCCAGAGGTTCATCTTGGTAAAGCCTGGCCAGCCAAAGCCTTTTAGCTTGCGAAAGTTATCCAGTTGCAGCACACGGCCGGCGGCAAATACTTCCAGGCGTTCCTTGGGGAACGCCTTGCTACCGTTGGCCAGGTAGTGCACGACTCCAATGGATCCGTCTTCAAACTTCAGACTGATTGAAGCCGAATCGCCGCTCTGTGAATCCATTCTGGTTACCTGGTGACTGACAATACGCGAACCGGCCAGAAGACGGAGCAAATCAATAAAGTGACAGGCCTCGCCAATGATGCGGCCACCGCCCACCTCAAGATCTTGCGTCCAATGCGCCGCTGGAATGGCGCCTGCGTTGACCGTCATCACAAATGACTTGGGTCCAGTAACACCTTTGAGCAGCGAGTTGATTTTTTGCACCTGCGGTGCAAAGCGACGGTTGAAGCCGACCATCACTATGGGTGGTGCGGTCATCGCGAGCGAAGCGTGGCGATCCATTTTCCTCTGAATCTCTTCCAACTCCCCCATCGTCAAACACAAGGGCTTCTCCACAAACACATGCTTGCCAGCCGACAGTGCCTGCATTACAAAACCAGCATGACTATCGTGGCGGGTAGTCACCACCAATGCGTTGATCTGCTTGTCCGCAATCACAGATGCCGTGTCTGTGGTTGTGCTCTCAAACCCAAACTTGCGCCCAGCGTGCAGGCCACTGACACCACCACTGGATGCAACCGTCTTTAAACGTGCACCAGCGGCCTTGAACGCAGGAATCAACACCGCGGTGGCGTAGTTTCCAGAGCCGACAAACCCAAGCACCGCTCCACGTCCTTCAGTCATCGCGAGCGAAGCGTGGCGATCCATGGCACCCAACTCAACAGTCGTCCGCCTAAGCACCGTATCCGACTGTCGGGCAACGTCAGGATACTGCAACAAAATCCCTAACGAAGGCCCGGCGCCTCCAACTAACGCATAGGCTTCTTCTGCCTTCTCCAACGCAAAGCGGTGCGAAATGAGAGGCTTCACATCCAGCCGGCCATCGGCCATCATGTCGAGCACGGCTTCGAGGTTGCGCTGCTCGGTCCAGCGGACAAAGCCTACCGGGTAGTCATTGCCCTGTTCTTCGTAGCTTGGGTCATAACGCCCGGGGCCATAAGAACAGCTCACCTGAAAACTCAGCTCTTTTTCATAAAAATCGGCTCGGGAGAGTTCGAGCCCGGTTACACCAACCAGCACAATGCGGCCGCGCTTGCGGCACATCAGCGCGGCCTGGTGGACAGGCTCGTTGCTCTTCGTTGAAGCGGTAATGATGACCGCGTCCACACCTCGACCGCGCGAATAGGCCTGCGCCGCCGCGACCGGGTCTTGCCCTGCCGACAAGTCGACCACCTCGGCTCCAAAGGATCTGGCCAGTGCCAGTTTGTCGGCATCAAAGTCCAGCCCCAGCACTCTGCAGCCGTGGGCGCGCAGCAGTTGCACGGCTACCAGGCCAATCAGTCCGAGCCCTGTAACCACCACCGTCTCGCCCAGCGTGGGCTGCACCAACCGTATGCCCTGAAGCGCAATGGCTCCGAGCACAGTGAACGCAGCGTCTTCATCCGGCACAGCGTCGGGCACGCGAGCGCACAAGTTCAGCGGCACGCTCACTACCTCGGCATGCTTGCCATTGCTCACCACCCGATCGCCCGGACCAAAACCACTGACGCCGGCACCTGCTTCAAGTAGAGTGCCCACGTTGCAGTAGCCCAGTGGCAAGGGTTGATCAAGCTTGTTGAATACGGCCTCGACAGTGGGCATCAGGCCATCGGTCTTGATCTTGTCGAGCACCATGCGCACCTTGTCGGGCTGCTGGCGCGCCTTGTCAATCCAGTTGGCCTTGCCAAACTCCACGAGCATACGTTCGGTGCCGGCCGACACCAGAGTGTGCGAAGACCGTATAAGCAACTGGCCGCGTTTGACTGCCGGGCAGGGTATCTCGGCGACCTCGTTACTACCGGTTTTGAGAGATTGAAGAATTTGTTTCATTAAATTGGCTTTGTACCACTGACCAGAAGAAATAACCCAAAGCGCTTGGCCACACGCCGCAAAAGCCACCTCGGCCAGATGCGCCGTGCAAACGCCAAAACCGCACCTTCGTGCCGTTGACCAGCGCCTGACTCCAGCAAATCACCGTGCGTCAGTTCGACGCGTGTCTTCACTGCGGAGGCTTCGACAAAGAGTTGCGAAGCTTCGTGGCAGGTGTATGCCTTGGTACCAGGGCTCTCGAGATAAGTTGAGTAAATCTCTGCCATCGATATCCAAGGCTTGCCCCGCCCCAATCCGTAGCGTAACCACAGCATCAAGCCGACCAAACTCCAAGTGTGATAGACCATCACTCTGAAATTCCCACCCGGCTTAAGTACACGCAATATTTCTCGGGCGGCCTGTGGCGTGCTGGGGCTGTGGTGAATCACTCCCCAGGAATAAACAAGGTCGAAAATTCCGTCGGTATACGGCAGTGCTTCAGCATCCCCAACGCGCACGTCTGACTTCAACCCTTGCATCTCCAGTCGCCTGCGTGTAATTTCAACCGCGCGAGGTGTCAAATCAATCCCGTGCAAATCGGCACCCGCTCTCGCGAAGCACTCATGGTCTGCGCCAAGCCCCAACCCGATTTCGAGCACCTTGCGGCCCTTTGTTCTCCCGAAATCGGCAAATGGAAGAATATAGGGCTCAAGCCGATAACGCTCAGCAGCCTGCGACTTGAAGCCGGCAACGTCAAACGATAGAAGCAACAACTTCTCACCACAGGCGGCATCATTCCAGAAGTCGCGGACTTCGTCTTTGCTGTTCATAGCAAATACCCTTTTTATTGGCCCAGCTGTGCCGCTGTAGCGTGCCCCGAGTCAACAAAGCGCCTGCACCAGATCTCGATGCACAGCAATGAGAGCAGCGTGTATGACGCGTCTACCGTGCCAGCATCGTTTGCGGTAATCAACCTTTGTACAGCGGTGGGCTCAAACAGACCGCGCCTCTTTAGACTATCTGTCGACAGCAAATCACCCAGCAGTTCGCGCAGCTCATAGCGCATCCAACGCCGCAGCGGCGCGCCAAAGCCAGACTTGGGTCGGTAAATTACGTCATGGGGCAAGAAGGGTTCCATGGCTTTCTTCAGAACCCACTTACCTACTTGACCGCGCTGCTTGAGCGCCATCGGAATCCGGGCAGCAAAGTTGACCATGTCCAGGTCGAGAAAAGGCACGCGCACCTCCACACCTACAGCCATCGACATCTTGTCGGTATAGGTGAGGTTGTGGTCGGCCAGAAAGAAGCGCTGCTCCAGCGCCAGCATTCGATCAAGCGGTTTTATGGCGTCACTCAAAGGGCGCAGAAAGTCGAGCATGGGCTCGCTTGCCGCCGCGCCTGCCAATTCGGCCCGAAAAGCCGGCGTATAAAGGGCAAGCAAATCAGCTTTCTTGGTCCACAAAAAGTAATTGGTCAAGCGCTCGTCGCCAGAAAGGCTGGCACCACTGAACAACTTAGCCAGGCGTCGTGACGTGGGGTTGCGTTGATCCAAGGCTGCGGTGGCGCTTTCGAGACCGCTGCGCGCAGCCCCGGGGAGCCAGGACCAGAATCGCTCCAGTTGCACTGCGCGATGCCGGCGGTAGCCGGTAAACAGATCGTCGCCCCCCGCCCCCGACAACAGCACCTTGATGCCCTGTTGGCGTGCCATCTCACAGATATAAAGCACATTGAGCGGCGCTGGATCCGCCAATGGCTCATCGAGTTGCCACACCATGTGTTCTAGGTGGCCCGCCATGCGGCTGGAATCGATTGTGACCACCTCCAGCGGCACATTGAGGTGTCGAGCCACCTTGCGGGCATAGGGCAAGTCATCGGCATCGCCATCTTC
>JBAXLV010000093.1:0-7612 GCA_037134635.1 Alcaligenaceae bacterium | reverse complement strand
AGCAGAGACGCAAGAAGAAATGATGGCGCGTTATCGCGCCGAGCTTTGAAAATAAAAACGTATTGCGGTAAGGGCCCGACATAAATTACTTGGACAGAGGAGTCTCGATCCCAATGACTGATGCCAACGTCTCTATTCAATATGGCTATGCAACCGTGCCGCTTGGTCAAATTCATTATGCGCAAGCAGGTGCTGCGGATGCTCCGCCGCTGATTTTGATGCACGCGGCCGGACGCTCTAGCCGCTGCTATCGACACATGCTGCCTTTGCTTGCTAAAGATTTTCGGGCAATCGCCATCGACTTGCCTGGTTTTGGACATTCGGCACGGATGCCTGAAAACCCGACGATTGATGGGCTGGCGCAAACGCTTGCCGACTTCATTGAGGCGTTGGCGTTGCAGCGTCCCCACATCGTTGGTCTACATACTGGAAACAAAATTGCCGCTGCACTGGCTGCGAATGATCCGCAGCGCGTGGGTGACGTCATTTTGCTTGGGCAGACCCACAGTTTGATTTTGGATATGAAAACGCGCAATGGCGCGTTAGCTGCTTATTGCGATAGATATTTTCCAAAATACTCAAATAGTGCCGATGGTTCGCATTTACTGAAAGCCTGGAATATTACACAAGCCGCCGTCGAAGGCTTTTGGTGGCCGCCTGAGTTGCTCAATGCCACGGTGGTGAGCCCGGCGGATCTCGCGCAGGCTGAGGTGCGCGTGATCGACCATATGCAGGGTTGGCAAAGTATTGTGCCGTTGTATCAAGCAATTTTTTCGTTTGACTTGCCTGAAGTTGTTAAACGCATCACGGCCCGAACCCTTGTTCTAGAACTGCTGACTCCTCAAGAGGCGCATTATGGTCCACAGGGTCAGCTTCTGTGTGACTTGATCCCGGGGGCAACACTCGATCAATTGCAAAACGCGGTTGGGCTTTCGATGGAGTACCGTCCTGAAGAGGTTGTGATGGCTATCCGCAGGTTCTTATGTAGGGTATAGTTTTTGAACTTTAAACAGTTTCAAACCGCCCAAGAGCGGAAGAGCTGAAACTACACATCAGCGCCGAGGAGGGCAACGATGATCAAGATAACCGGCCGCGGTGCACGTACGCTTGTATTCGCTGGGTTGCTCGCGCTCGCCGCCAGCTGTTTCTCGCAAGACTATCCCAGCAAGCCTATTCGTTTACTGATTCCTGCTCCGCCAGGCGGGGGCACAGATATTTTGGCGCGCGTGATGGCCGATCATTTGGTCAAGCAGTTTGGGCAGCCCATCGTCTTTGATCACAAAGGCGGTGCGAGCGGCATGATCGCAGTCGAGAATATGCTGCAAGCGCCGGCCGATGGGTATACCTTATTGATGGTTTACTCAGGAATCGTCACGGTAAATCAGTCTTTGATCAAAAACATTAAATACGATCCGCTCAAAGACCTTGTGGCCATCGCGAATTTTGCAGAGGTGCCCAATCTGTTGATTGTTCATCCCTCATTTAAGGTTGACTCAGTTAAAGACCTGATCGCTCAGGCCAAGGCGAAGCCTGATGGCATCACCTATGCCTCAGCGGGCAACGGCGTATCTAATCACCTGGCGATGGAGCTTTTTAAACAAACGGCCGATGTTTCGATGGTGCATATCCCTTACAAGGGGGGTGCGCAAGCGATGGTGGGCTTGATGGGTGGTCAAGTGCAGTTGATGTTTAACAACACGCCCGAAGTGTTGCCTCAGCTGAACTCGGGTCGTCTAAAGGTATTGGCGATCGCTTTGCCTGAGCGTTCGCCGCTGATGCCAGATATTCCGACGGTAGCTGAGCAAGGCCTGCCTGGTTTTAGTATTTCACTTTGGTATGGGCTGATCGGCGCCAAGGGCATACCACAACCGATTGTCGAGAAGCTCAATGCGGCGGTGCGCACGGCCCTTGCTGATCCAGAGGTGGTTGCAAAGTTAGCCAAGCTTGGTTCTCAACCGATCATTCAGTCGACGCAAGAATTTGCTGAAGTGATTAAGAAAGATTCGGCAAAATGGGCAGAAGTTATCAAAACTGGCAATATCAAACCAGATTAATTATTTATTACTGAGATCAACATGCAAAGTAAATTATTTTCGCCTCTTCAAATTCGCGACGTTGTCATCCGCAATCGTATTGCCCTTTCGCCGATGTTGACTTACTCGGCAGTCAATGGCCATGCAAGCGACTGGCATTTTGCACACTATGCCAAGTATGCCGTGGGTGGTGTTGGTTTGGTAATGGTTGAATCGACTAAGGTCGACCCGCGCGGCTGTACGACACCCTCTGACTTGGGCTTATGGAAAGATGAGTTTATTCCACAATTGCAGCGTATTGCTTCGTTTGTAAAATCTTATGGCGCAACCGTTGGTATTCAATTAGGACACTCGGGTATCAAGGCGCGTAATTCAGTTCCTTGGAAAGGACGGGCTCCGCTTGATCCTGCCACCCAGAAAGGTGTGGATCACGGCGAGGAATGGGAGCTTATTGGTCCGAGCGCGATTAGTTTAAATTCAAAAGCAGCCATGCCAAGAGCGATGACGCTTAAAGACATTCATGAGCAAATTGAATTTTGGGGCAAGGCCGCCGAGCGCGCGCATCGTGCCGGGTTCGATGTTTTAGAGTTACACGGCGCGCACGGTTATTTGACGCATCAATTTTTGTCAGCCACGACGAATCTGCGCACTGATGACTATGGTGGAACGCCCGAAAAACGCATGCGTTTTGCGATCGAAGTCGTCGAGCGCGTTCGCCAGTCGTGGCCGCATAACAAGCCATTATTTTTCAGAACCTCTGCAGTCGATGAGGTGGGTTGGACCATCGAAGACAGTATTAATCTTGCCAAGGTGCTCAAAGCCAAGGGCGTCGATGTGTTTGATTGCAGTAGCGGCGGTATGTCAGAAAAATCAGCGGTGCTTTCGCCGGTTAAACCTTCGTATAGCTATCAAGTGCCGTACTCAGAAAAAATTCGGCATGGTGCCGATATTATGACGATGGCGGTTGGCTTAATTATTCATGCGGATCAGGCTGAGCATATTTTGCAAAAAGGCCAGGCCGATATCGTCGCGATCGGGCGTGAGATGCTGCACAATCCGAACTGGGCGCTAGATGCTGCAAGCAAACTTGGTCAAGATAACCCGTATGCAACGGTACCCGAAAGCTACGCCTATTGGCTTGAAAAACGTGCGGACGTTGGCTTCAAAGACCGCACGTCGACATGGTTGAAAGGCATTGATGCGCCTCAGGTTTGACCGAGTCCTTACGTGATTGAATGATGAAGAGATGGTCATGACAGCACCACTAGCAGGTATTAAGGTCGTAGAAATTAGCGTCGCAATGGCGGGGCCCTTTTGCGGCATGCTCCTAGGCGACTATGGCGCCGATGTCGTCAAAATTGAACGTACGGTGACGGGCGATGACAGTCGGGTCTGGGCCCCTTACTTTCATGATTCAATGAGTTATTACTATGCTGCTGCAAACCGAAATAAGCGGGGTATGGCGATTGATTTGAAAACACCAGAGGGTGTTGCGATTGCACGTAAGTTGATTGAAGAAGCAGATGTGTTTGTGCATAACTATCGCATGGGAGCGCTCGATCGTTTAGGCCTCGATTACGAAAGTTTGTCTAAAGTAAATCCTCGACTGGTGTATTGCGCAATCAGTGGCTTTGGTGCGAGTGGTCCGTTAAGCAAAGAACCCGCAAATGATCTGTTTATGCAGGCGTATGCGGGCTCGATGAGTATTACGGGTGATCCTGAGGGCAGTCCCGCGAAGATGGGGATGTCGGTCGCAGACGTAGGTGCCGGCATGTTTGGCACGATTGGCGTCATGATGGCGCTTGAAACGCGCCATCGCACGGGCCGCGGCCAACGGGTCGACACGTCTTTGCTTGAAGGGCACATGTCGATGCTGGCACAATTTTTTACGCGATATTTTTCAAGTGGAGAGGTTCCGGGGCCGAGCGGGAGTGGCTCATTGGGTAGCCCAACCTATCGCGCCTATCAGGCAAGCGATCAATGGCTCGTGATCTCTGCTTTTAATCAACGGATGTGGAAAGGCTTATGCACCGTTCTTGAAAAACCTGAATGGGTGGATGACCCTCGTTTCGTGAATCCTGAAATGCGTTCATTGAATCGCCCTTTACTGATTCAATTGATTGGTGACATCATCATTCAACAACCGCTTGCTTTTTGGCAGGCGAAGTTGATCGAACAAGATGTGCCGTGCTCACCCGTGAATACGATTGATAAAGTCGTCGTGCAGCCGCAAGTACTTGCGCGCGACATGGTGCACGAAATGGATCTCGATGGTCTGGGCAAAATTGCGATGGCGGGCTTACCGATTAAATTCAGTGACTCGCCCGGCGAAATTCGCCTGCCGCCTCCGCGCTTAGGTCAACACACGGCCGAGGTCATGGCTGCAGCGGGTTATACCGGCGAACAGATCAAAGAACTTGCAGCCCAAGGTACGATTGGTTTGGATCCTGGTTGGGTGAAGGTGCCAAAAGTGGGCAAATCAAGCTAAAGGTGTTGCCATGCATGTTATTCGCGCAAGATTGATAAAAAGTATTCTGCTGTCGCTTAGCCTTCTGGTCTGTTGTTGGTACAACGTTGCAAAGGCTCAGTATCCCGACCGCTCTGTCCGTTTAATTGTTCCGTTTCCAACGGGCGGCGCGACCGATATTTTGGGTCGTATTCTGGCTAAAAAATTAGGCGAAATGTCCGGCCAGTCGTTTGTTGTTGAAAATCGTGCGGGTGCCGGTGGCAACGTTGGGATGGAGGCGATTGCGCGCGCGCAACCGGATGGTTACACGATCGGCATGATCATCACCTCGCATGCCATCAACATGAGTATGCCGATTAAGCCTAGTTATGATGTTCAGAAAGATATTGTGGCGATTCGCACGTTAGCCATCTCGAACAATATTCTTGTGGTGAACCCGAAAGTGCCCGCTACAACTGTCAAAGAACTCATCGCGGTAGGTAAAGAAAATAAAATCCCCTTGAATTTTGGTTCGTCTGGTAACGGTACGACACCGCACTTCTCTGGTGAACTCTTTAATAAGATGGCGGGCATCAATATGCGGCATGTGCCCTATCGCGGGGCGGGGCCGGCCATGGTTGATGTGATGGGTGGCAACATCGAAGTCATGTTTGATGCGATTACCTCGGCAGCACCACAAATTAAAGCGGGTAAGGTACGTGCGCTTGCTGTGACAGGTGAGACACGTTCGCCTGTGTTTCCAGAGGTACCCACCGTGGCTGAAGCCGGCTTGCCTGGTTATTTCATCGAGGGCTGGCTTGGGATGGTCGCACCCATCAATATTCCAGCCGAAAGTTTGACCTGGTTGACAAAATCGATTGGTGAGTTGATGCGTAGTGCAGAGATTCAAGAAAAAGTCGAAGAGCTTGGCATGGTAGTTTCTAATCTTGACGCAGAAAAATCAAAAGAATTTATTGCGAAAGAAGTTGAAAAGTGGGGCAAGATCGTCAAGTTGATTGACGCAAAAAATGATTAAGGGTACTTACTCGGCGTAAAACCCAGGCCGCACGCGCAAGCGATTAATAAATACAGGCTGTAAGCCCACGCTCTTGAGGTGTGCAGGCGTGGTCGGCAACCGGTGCGGTTGCCAGTTTGGATCGGTCATATCCTTTGGCCAATTCGGATTCAAAATTCCAGCCCGACCTAAAGCAATGACGTCGGCACCCAGGTCTAATACCTTTTGAGCGTCTTTGCGATCCCAGATATGCCCAGCCGCAAATATAGGTAAGTCAGCAGGAATCACGCGTTTAAAAATGTCCAAGGGATGCTCTGCGGGTCGCTTAATTGATTGCTTGAACGCATCCCATAAAGAGAGATGCAGAAAATCGATCCCGTCGTCGGTTAACCAGCGTGCTAGTTGGATGCTTTCATCCAGATCGATGCCGCGTGCATTACCGCCATCTTCAGGAGAGATTCTGACGCCGACGACAAAATCCTTTGGTACGCGGGCACGGATAGTTTGTACCGCTTTACGGAGCAAGCGAGCGCGATTTTCGTACGATCCACCCCACTGGTCTGTTCGTTGATTTTCTGTATTACTTAAAAATTGCGTGAACAGATATCCGTGGGCACCGTGAATTTCAATACCATCCATTTTTGAAGCATGCGCACGTTCGGCCGCACGCGCAAAGTCTTCGATGACTTGTTCAAGTTCTTGTTCTGTGGCCGCGCGTGCGCCGGTGGGGCCACCATCGCTTGAGCTGATTGGCCGCCCACCACAAACGTTTTGATCAGCGCGCAGACCCCCATGAAAAATCTGCATCAAGATTAAACTCTTGCGTTGATGCATGCTATCCGCAAGCCGAGTTAAGCCCGGGATATGAAGGTCGTCAGAAATCCCAAGGGCGCCTGGCCAACCCTGGCCAAGTTTTGAAACATGCGCTGCGCACGAGGTAATGATTCCGAAGCCGCCTTCAGCTCTGAGATTCAACCAATGTAACTCTTCATCGCTTAGCGTACCGTCGGCATGACTCTGGGAATTAGTAAGGGCTGCAAGCGCTAGACGATTGGGTGCAATCACGCCGTTACGAAAACGAAAGGGTTCAAGCAGGGTTTTCATCTTATTCAGAGCTCTCAGGAATAATCTTTTTGATTTTGATGCCGAACATTCGTGCCGCAAGTTGGCGCAGAGGTTCAAGCAGCAGCACAACGATTACGAGCGTCCAAATCACGATCGCAATCGGACTGGTGTAGAAGACTGAGATTTCACCCAGACTCATGAAAAGCCCTTCGCGCATATGCTTTTCGATCAACGGCCCGAGCACCAGGCCCACGACCATCGGTGCTAATTGAAACTCAAGCTTGCGTAGCGTGTAACCAATCAGTGCCACGATTAATAACATGCCGACATCAAGCATGCTGTTGCGTACGCTATAGCAACCGATTGAGGCCATCATCAAAATAATGGGTAAGAAAATATGATTGGGTACGCGTAACAAACTGACCCACACGCTGACCAAAGGCACATTTAAAATGACAAGCATCACATTGCCCACGAGCATCGAAGCGATCACCCCCCAAAAAACCTGAGGGTGCGCTGTCATCATCATGGGGCCTGGCTGTACACCGTGCACCATCATGGCGGCAAGCATCAAGGCGGTCACCGGACCAAACGGAATCCCCAAGGCTAACAAGGGCACCATCGAGGACGTCGCGGCCGCGTTATTGGCAGTCTCGGGTCCAGCCACTCCTTCGATCGCACCCTCGCCAAGCTCGTGCTTGTATTTTGACACACCTTTTTCAAGCCGATAGGCGGCAAAGCTGGCGAGTGTGGCAGAAGGCCCAGGAAGTAAGCCAAAGATAAACCCCAAAATCGTGCCACGTCCAAAGGGTGCGGCTGAGCGACGCCATTCTTGCCGCGAAGGAAACATATCGCGCAGCTTGACCGGTAAAGGTTTGACCTGAGTCTGCAGCGTTTCAACCACGCTCATGATTTCGGCAATGCCATACAGCCCCACGACAAGTGCAACAAGTTCAACGCCCAGGGTCAAATCGGAAATTCCAAAGGTAAAACGGTCTTGCCCTGTCACGGCTTCTTGTCCGACAGTGCTGAGTATCAAGCCGATCGCCATTG
>JBAXLV010000092.1:0-7657 GCA_037134635.1 Alcaligenaceae bacterium | reverse complement strand
CAAAGAAGCCTTCGATCTCGCGCGCGACCGCACGCGCCACACAAAAGTTCAGCTCGTTTTGTCATAGCGCGCTTCATCAACATCGTTAGCACGTCTTGTCATTTATTTTAAAAAGGGAGACATACCATCATGAAAAACCTCACCATCAAAACTGCAGTCGCACTCTTGCTTTGTGCTGCCGCGGCTGCCCCAACCTTGGCACAAACCAAACTCAAGTGGGCGCATGTCTATGAGACGTCAGAACCCTACCACACGACTTCGGTGTGGGCCGCTGAAGAAATTAAAAAGCGTTCGAATGGACGCTACTTGATTGACGTTTATCCAGCCTCACAACTTGGTAAAGAAAACGATATCAACCAAGGTCTCGGCTTAGGGACTGTTGATATCATTATCTCGGGCTCAAGCTTTGCAGCAAAAAACTTTTCGCGCATTGGTGTCACCTATTACCCCTATACCTTTCGCGGCGTAGATCATCTACTGGCCTATACCAAGAGTGACATCTATAAAGAATTGAACGCCGGCTACGCCAAGAGTAGCGGAAATGAAATTGTCGCCACGACCTATTACGGCGTACGACACACCACGACAAACCGTGCGTTTAAAACCTGCGAAGAGATGAAAGGCCTGAAGATTCGCGTGCCAGACGTACCCGCTTATCTCGCAATGCCTCGCGCTTGCGGCGCTAACACCTCACCGATAGCCTTTGCCGAGGTCTACCTCGCCCTGCAAAACGGAACCGTTGAAGCACAAGAAAATCCCTTGCCTACGATCGAAGCTAAAAAGTTCTACGAGGTGCAAAAAAATATTGTTCTGACAGGCCATATCGTAGACCACCTCAACACCATCGTTGCCGGGGGAGTCTGGAAAAAGCTGAACGACGCCGACAAAGCAATGTTTGCTGAAGTGATGCAAGAGGCGGCTGCGAAATCCTCGCGCATCATTGCCGACCGCGAAAAAGAACTTGTCGGCATCTTTAAAGCCAAAGGCATCAATGTGATCGAAGTTGACACAGACGCGTTTAGAAAAATCGTTGTGCAGAAAGTCCCCTTCGAGCAGTACGGCTATCAAAAAGCCGACTGGGATCGCATTCAAGCACTCAAATAAAAGAATGACCACCACGTCTCACACTCCCGCGGCGGAGCCAACAAGCGCCGCTTCTGCACACAAAGTGCCCACGGCTTCGTCTGCGGACGAGATCGTGGCGAGCTTTGCAGAGGCCGATCATCAAACCGTTTCGCTCAAAGGCTATGCATTTGAAGACTGGCTGAGCCTCGTCTTTTTTTGGCTCATGACCATCCTTGTCTGCGTTCAATTTATTACTCGATATATTTTGAACGACTCAGTCTCTTGGACAGAAGAACTTGCCGTCTATTGCCTCATCGTTGTCGTATTTATTGGCTCGGCAGCCTGCGTGCGGCGCAGTCGGCACATTCAAGTCAATTTTATCTATAGATACCTGCCAACGCATTTGGGCAAACTGTGCTCCGTGCTTGTTGATCTATTACAGATAACTTTTTTCTGCTACGTCTCGTGGTTATTTGCATCGTACGCGCTCGCCGTGAATAACGAACCCATGACGACGATTCAATGGAATAAAAGTCATGTGTACTGGCTTGCCTTCTCGGGTATGTTTTTGATGGCACTGCGATCGATACAAACAACCTTTCTGCACTGGCGCCAAGGCTACTCTGCCCTGACACGCCCTGAAGCCTACGACTGATCACTCGGATTCACCTCATGTTGATACTGACCACGGCTTTTCTAGCTTTCATGATTTTAGGTTTGCCTGTTGCCGTTGCGATGGCAGGGTCCTCACTGCTCTACATTCTGGTATCAGGCTCTGTGCCAGACATCGTAGTCGCACAACGCATGATTTCTGGTGTTGAATCATTTCCCTTACTTGCAGTGCCCTTTTTTATTCTTGCGGGCAACCTCATGAATATCGCGGGTATTACAGGCCGCATCTACGATTTTGCGGTAGCGCTTGTGGGCTGGATGCGCGGAGGGCTGGGGCATGTCAATATTATTGGCTCCGTTATTTTTTCAGGGATGTCGGGCACGGCAATCGCTGATGCCGCGGGTCTAGGCTCGATTGAAATCAAAGCGATGCAAGATCATGGCTACGACACAGAGTTTGCCGTTGGTGTGACGGCAGCGTCCGCCACCTTAGGTCCCATCATCCCACCCTCACTGCCTTTTGTGATTTACGGCATGATGGCAAACGTCTCGATCGGCGCCCTGTTTATCGCAGGTATCTTACCGGGACTATTCATGACCGCGATGATGATGCTAACGGTTGCTTATTTCGCACGCAAAAATAAATGGGGTGGTGACGTCCCCTTCGAGTGGAAACGACTAGGTGGGGCCTGCCTTGAAATCTTGATCGTCCTCGCGTTTCCCCTTGCGATCTGGTCAATGACAGGCTATGGCCTTTCCCCCAACGTTTCTGCTGGCATCGCCTTTGCTGTCTTGTTATTACTTGATTGGAAATTTAATTTCTCAGCCGTGATGGCACTCATGACACCCGTCATTTTGATTGGTGGCATGACCATGGGTTGGTTTACGCCCACCGAAGCTGCAGTCGCAGCCGTGATCTGGGCCTTGTTTTTAGGTTTAGTTCGCTATCGTTCAATGAATTTGCGCAATCTGATTAAGGCGAGTTTCGATACGATTGAAACCACTGCTTCAGTCTTGTTTATCGTAACCGCCGCCTCAATTTTTGCTTGGCTTTTAACCACAACGCAAGCGGCTCAAGCGCTGACCACTTGGATTATGTCGATCACCCACGAAAAATGGGTGTTCTTGCTACTCGCCAATCTGATGATTCTCTTCGTAGGATGTTTTATTGACACGATTGCCGCCATCACAATCCTGGTGCCAATTCTCTTGCCAATCGTATTACTGTTGGGCATTGATCCCATTCATTTCGGCTTAATCATTACACTCAATCTAATGATTGGCTTGCTGCACCCACCGCTGGGCATGGTGCTTTTTGTTTTGGCACGTATCGCTAAACTTTCAGTTGAACGTACCACTATGGCGATCTTGCCCTGGCTCGTACCGCTGATGTTTGCGCTGATCGCCATTACCTACATACCTGCCATCACACTCTGGCTACCGCAACAACTTGGGATTAGTAAATAGCCATGAAAATCACCTCTGCCCGAATCATCGTTTGCAGCCCAGGTCGAAATTTTGTCACGCTAAAAATAGAAACTGATGAAGGATTAACCGGGATCGGCGATGCCACACTGAATGGTCGCGAACTGTCCGTGGCAAGTTATTTACAAGACCACGTCATTCCTTGTTTGATCGGACGCGATCCGCATCAAATCGAAGACATCTGGCAATATCTATATCGTGGTGCCTACTGGCGACGTGGTCCGATCACCATGACGGCGATCGCAGCGGTCGATACAGCGCTCTGGGACATCAAAGCAAAAGCGGCTGGCTTGCCTCTTTATCAACTACTCGGCGGAAAAAGTCGCACGGGCGTGATGGTCTACGGCCACGCAAATGGTTCTGACATCGAACACACGGTTGACGAAGTGTTGCGTTATGCCGACATGGGCTACAAAGCCATTCGCGCGCAAAGCGGCGTGCCGGGTATCGATAAAGTGTATGGCGTCGGACGAGGCACCATGTTTTATGAACCCGCCGATGCTGACCTTCCTTCTGAACATGATTGGTCAACCGAAAAGTATCTGCGCCACACACCAAAACTTTTTGCAGCGATTCGAGAAAAACTTGGCTGGGATCATCACTTACTTCATGACGTACACCATCGCCTCACCCCTATTGAAGCTGCGCGCTTAGGCAAAGATCTAGAACCTTATCGCCTATTTTGGATGGAAGACGCGACACCCGCTGAAAATCAAGAGGCCTTTAAACTCATTCGACAACACACTACAACTCCGTTAGCCGTTGGTGAAATTTTTAATACGATCTGGGATTGCAAAGACCTGATCGAAAATCAGTTGATAGACTTCATCCGGACCACGGTCGTGCATGCGGGTGGCATTAGTCATTTACGACGAATCGCAGATTTGGCGGCGCTCTATCAGGTACGCACGGGGTCGCACGGCGCCACCGATTTATCACCAGTCTGCATGGGCGCAGCGCTCCACTTTGACCTGTGGGTTCCAAACTTTGGCATACAAGAGTATATGAAGCATACGGATGAAACGGACGCTGTGTTCCCGCATGCCTACACATTTAAAGAGGGTTTTATGTATCCAGGCGATGTACCAGGTCATGGCGTCGATATTGATGAAACACTTGCAAAAAAATACCCCTATCAACGCGCCTACCTGCCCGTCAATCGACAGCAGCACGACGGTACACTCTGGAACTGGTAGGCACCGCCTGTTTAGGCGCAATCCCCTATGAAGCACGTGTCTGACAGGTTGCATCCCAGAACGCTTGAAGCGTTGCCAAAAACGGTTGCACGCTACGCGTATCCGCGCGAGAAACTCAAAACTGGAATCGTTCACTTGGGTTTGGGGGCTTTTGTTCGGGCTCATATGGCTGCGATCAATGAAGTCACGCTTCATGCTCACTTCGATCTACGTTGGGGGATTGTTGGCGTCTCGTTGCGACAACCCGACACACGCGCCGCGCTGCTCGAGCAAGACGGTCTCTATACGCTCTCCTTGCGTCACACCTCAGCTAGCGGAGAAGCGCGACAACAACTGCAAGTGATAGGGTGCCTGAGCCAAGTTTTGGTTGCACCCGAAGACCCGGGTAAAGTGATTCGACTGATTGCCGCCGTCGATACACGTATTGTGAGTCTCACGGTGACAGAAAAGGGCTACTGTCACAATCCTGCCCAGGGCACCTTGCAATGGGACCATCCAGACATCGTGCATGATCTGGACCACACCCAGACGCCGCGCGGCGCAATCGGCTTCATCGTACGCGGTTTACAACAACGCTATCTCACACACGGCCTTCCCTTAACGCTGATGTCGCTCGATAACTTGCCCTCGAACGGACACGTGTTATCCAGGCTGGTGTTAGACTTTGCGCAAAAAATAGATCCCGCTCTGGCGCAATGGATCGAAGCGCGATGTACCTTTCCAAACTCAATGGTTGATCGCATCGTGCCGCGAACAACGGAAGCGGATCGTACAAATATCGATGCCACGCTGGGTTTGCGCGATGCGTGGCCCGTGATCGCTGAAACGTTTAACCAATGGATCATTGAAGATAAGTTTGTACTAGAGCGGCCCGCTTGGGCGCTTGGTGGTGCCCAGTTTGTAGAGTCTGCTGCTGCTTGGGAAACGCTTAAATTACGGATGGTGAACGGAACACACTCTGCGATTGCATATCTGGGTTCTTTAGCTGGATGGCTCACTGTCGATCAAGCGATGTCGCAACCTGAACTCGTTGCGTTTTTAGACGCCTTGATGTGCGAAGAAATCGAGCCCACACTACCCGAACTACCAAGCTTGGATCTCGCAGCGTATCGACAGAGCCTACTCGTTCGCTTTACCAACCGTGCCCTGGCCCACCGCACACAACAAATTGCGATGGACGGCTCGCAAAAGATTCCTCAACGCTGGCTCAATACAATTCGATGCTGTCAGGCGCATCAACGTCTCTATCCAAAACTGGCGCTAGGCTTGGCGGCGTGGATACAGTATCTAGGTGGCACTGACGCCTTTGGCAACAAGTATGAAATTCAGGATCCCCTGGCCAACGTACTGCAGACAACGTTAAGGCATGCCGAGGCAGCGGTTTTGAAAGGTACTGATCAAACACCCACCCATCTAGCACACCAACAGGTACAAGCGTTAATCGGGTTACAACAAATTTTTAGTGATTTAAAAGACGATGCTGATCTGATCACTGCCGTCGCGCAACAATTAGTTAGCCTACGAACGCGGGGCGTAGTGCAAACACTGAGCACCCACTTGCCTAGGTGATGACCGCATCGACCGTTTGATTGGTCATAATCGCCATCAAGCGGGCCAACTCTTCGCGCAACTGGCGGCGATCAAGCACCATATCGATCGCACCTTTTTGCTGCAAAAATTCTGAGCGCTGAAAACCTTCTGGAAGCTTTTCGCGCACTGTTTGTTCGATCACGCGTGGTCCTGCAAAACCAATCAGGGCTTTAGGCTCGCCAATCACGACATCACCCATAAACGCAAAGCTGGCTGACACACCACCCATCGTGGGATCCGTTAGCACACTAATAAAGGGTAATTTCGCGTCCGACAAGCGCGTGAGCATGGCATTTGTTTTTGCCATTTGCATCAGCGAAAACAAGCTTTCTTGCATGCGCGCACCACCTGAAGCAGCGACACAAATGAAGGGGACCTTTTGAGCGATCGCCGCCTTGACGCCTTGCACAAAGCGTTCGCCCACCACCGACCCCATCGAGCCGCCCATGAACTCAAACTCAAAACATGCCAAGACGCAGGACACGCTGTGAATACTGCCGCTTGTGACAATCAACGCATCGGTTTCGCCCGTTTGACGCACAGCTTCTTGTACGCGTTCAGGATACTTGCGCGAGTCTTTAAACTTGAGTGGATCCATCGAGCGCGTGTTTGAGCCAATCTCGACACGTCCTTCAATATCAAGCAGCGATTCGATGCGCGCACGGGCACCTAAGCGCATGTGGTGATCGCACTTTGGGCAAACGTGCAAATTAGCCGCTAGATCTTCGTTATATAAAACCGCTTCGCAGGCTGGGCACTTCAGCCAAACACCCTCGGGTACACGCTTCGTAGGCGTTGAGGTGGTATTAACCGTTTTGTTAATACGCGGTGGTAATAATTTACCTAGCCAACTCATGCTGACTTTCCATTAACTGAGGCACTCTCAGCACGTGCAACATTCATCGCCTGACGGATCGCAGCAAGCCAGTTCGCACCTGCATCAATCGCGGCCTGCGACTGTTGCTCAATCGGTAAACCTGCACAAGCTTTCGTCATCGTATCAATCAGTTTGCTACCGATCACGACCGCATCGGCCACCAGACTAATGCGTTGCGCGCTTGGAGCATCGCTAATGCCAAAGCCTACGCCTACTGGGAGTGACACATGTTTCCGAATTCCTTTTAAGCGCGTTGCAACATCAGTCGTATCCAGATTGCCCGCACCCGTGACACCATTCAAAGAAACATAATAGACATAGCCACGCGCAATTTTTCCAACGGCACGAATTCGCATTTCGGTAGAGGTGGGTGCCAGCAAAAAGATCGGCGCAATATGATGTTGTTCAAGCAGTTGCACAAACTCGTCGATTTCTTCAGGCGGATAATCAACGGTTAACAAACCATCAATACCGGCAAGCTGCGCCCGCTCGGCGTCTCGACCAGCAAGCGTTCGCCGGAATTGCCCGACGTGCCGCTCATCTTCGATGTGCTTCACGATACGGGTGACCGCGCTGCCGCCGAATTGCTGCTGGCCCCGCAGCTGGCCGGGCGCCCGTTCATCGCGCCGCCCGGCCTTCATCCCGAGCGTCTCGCGCTGCTGCAACGCGCCTTTGCGGCGATGATGAAAGACGCCGACTTTCTGGCCGAGGCCGCACGGCGAAATCTGGAAGTGCAGGCCACCTCCGGCGAAGAGATTGCGGCGGTCGTGGCGCGTGCCTATGCGAGCCCGCCGGATGTTATCGCACGTGTGCGGCGCATCAGCGGCGGCAC
>JBAXLV010000091.1:0-7721 GCA_037134635.1 Alcaligenaceae bacterium | reverse complement strand
GATCGGCCAAAATAATTGTCCCTACACCGGCTGAGGCCAGATACATCGCTGCAGGCGACCCTAAGCCGCCCGCCCCAACCACCAGAGCCTTACCTGCCAGAAGCTTTTCTTGCCCTTCGATGCCAAACTCATCCAGCAAAATATGTCTAGCATAGCGAAGCAGTTGTGCGTCGTTCATTTGCTCGTCGTACCGCTCCCGCTCGCTTCAGTCGCGCTCGCTGTTTTTGGACGCGCGACCGCTTTTTGAACAGGTTTTCCGTCCAAGAAATTAATAGCTTGTTGCAACTGAAAATCGTCAGCAGCACCGAACGTAAACATTTTGGTCGTGTCGGCCAACGGCGGTTCGTTCACCGTCCCTTTCACCTCTGCGTCTGTTTGACGATTACTGAGGTGGCGCTGCAGATCAGCTTCGCGCGGCACTCTGAACAAATCACCCTCTGCGGTGTCGGCAACGACCTCATCGGGCACGATTCCTGTTGCCTGAATTGAACGACCCTTCGGCGTGTAGTAGCGTGAGGTCGTCAACTTGATTGCCGTGTTTTCAGAGATTGGCAAAATAACCTGCACAGACCCTTTGCCAAACGTGCGATTGCCCATGATGGTTGCGCGGTTGTGATCCTGCAACGCGCCGGCCACGATTTCTGAGGCAGAGGCAGAACCCACGTTCACTAAGACCACCATCGGCACCGTTTTTACCCAAGCCGGCAGACCCGACAAGTAATCGGATTCACCACGCGCATAATCTGAGGCGGTCGCAAGGTACTTATGCTTAGCATCAGGCGCGCGGCCATCCGTTGAGACCACCAGTACATTTGGCTCTAAGAAAGCCGCCGATACACCGATCGCGCTGTTGAGCAAGCCACCTGGGTCGTTGCGTAGGTCAAGGATCAGCGCCCGGGGTGCGCCTTTCAGGCTGAGATCTTTGAGATGGCGGACAAGATCGGAGCCCGTTTTTTCTTGAAACTGCGCAATACGCACGTAACCGATGTTGTTATCGAGTAGCTTGCTGCGCACACTACGAACACGAATCGTGTCGCGAATAATATTGATGACCAACGGTTGCGTCTGACCTTGACGAATAATCGTCAAGGAGATTGGTGTTTTAACAGGGCCGCGCATCATCTTGACCGCTTCGGTCAGCGTCAACCCCTTCGTTGACGTGTCATTAATTTTTGAAATCAAATCGCCTGTGCGAATACCTGCGCGCGCAGCAGGCGTATCTTCGATCGGCGAGATCACTTTGATCATGCCCTCCTCAGTGCCCACCTCAATACCCAGGCCGCCAAACTCTCCCTGCGTTGCCGTCTGCATTTCTTTAAAAGCATCGGCATCCAGGTACGCAGAGTGCGGGTCAAGGTCGGACAGCATGCCGGAGATTGCGCCATCAATCAGTTTTTTATCGGTAACGGGTTCGACGTAATTATTTTTAATGGCAGACATAACATTCGAGAACTGCCTGAGCTCATCTAACGGCAAAGGCGAACCGCGCTGCGCCAAGGCAGTGATCCCCATGCTGAGCAAGATACCGGCCACAATGCCGACAGATACCAAACCAAAACCACGTATTTTGCGAGTGCCCATGCACGTTCCTGAGTTAAAAGCGATTGAAGCGACAAGCTTGCGACTGCATCGCGTGTACTAACGCGCCAAAAATTGGACTGGATCGACCGCAGCCCCACGATGCCGTATCTCGAAGTATAGGGCCGAATCCAGCTGCCCACCGGTACTTCCAACCAAGGCAACGGTATCGCCGGTTTTTACCTCGTCGCCAATCTGCTTAAGCAAACTTTGGTTGTAAGCATAAACACTGAAAAATTGCTGCCCATGGTCAATAATGACCAGGTTGCCGAAACCCCTCAACCAATTCGCGTACACCACCGTTCCGGAACCAACCGCCTGCACCGCAGCGCCCTCATTGGCGCGCAGCAAAATGCCTCGCCACACCCCACCCTCAGGGCGATCGGTGCCAAAACGGGCCATCACCGCCCCTTTGACGGGCCACCGTAATCCAGGCTTTAGACCTTCGCCAACCGGACCCGCCGTGGCGGTGTTTTCTGAAGCGCGTGCCTGCGCTGCAGCTTGGGCCTGTTGCCGCTCTTGCACCTCTTGTGCCTGACGCCGCGCCTGCTCTTGACGTGCCTGTTCAGCCTGACGCGCCTGTTCGGCTTTTCGAGCACTTTCTGCGGCCTCTCGTGCGGCCTGCAGCTGACCATTCAGATCATCAATCAAATCCGACAAGCGCTTGTCATCACGACCCAATGTGGCGGCCTCAACGCGCTGCGCCTGCAGCTGCCCTTCAATACGTGCGAGTACCGTCGCGCGTTCTCTCTTTTGCGCCTCTAAAAGCTCTTTTTGTTCAGTGGTTTCTTGTACCAAGCGCACCACATCTTGTCTACGCAGTTCGGTCTTCGCCTCGAGTTCTGCCAGCCGTTCAATTTCTTTTTTAAGTTCAGCCACCTTGACCGAACGGGCGCGCGAAATGTAATCGAGGTAGGTCAGATTACGGCCGAGCTGCTGCGGGTCATCGCCCGACAGCAGTGCAGCCCAGGGTGACAGCCCACTGGAGTACTGTTTACGCAACTGGTCAGAGAGTTCGTCGCGCCGAGTTGTTAACAGGGTCTGCTGACGTTTTAACTGACTTTGAAGATCTTCAAGATCAGACTGCGCCTGTCGCAGCTGGGTGCCAAGCTCTGCAAGGCGCCGCGTACTAACTGAAATTGCGGTTTCAGAGGCCTGCAGCGCATCAGCCGCTTCTTGACGCTTCGCCTCGCGTTCATCCAGCTCTTTTTGCAAGAGCTGGATTCGAGCCCGTAATTCGGTACGTTCGCGCTCGACCTGCATTTGCTTGGCGGCGAGCTCTTCGGTGACGGCACGCGCCGTGCCGCACACCAGCACGCAGCTAAGAGCCACACACAGCCACCAAGCGCACAGGCGCATGAAATTAATCCTTTTTGGCCTTGCCTTGCGCCGCAACCGCCGCCATCGCCGCCTCGATTTCGGCCGGGTCCCCAAGGTAATAATGGCTGATGGGTTTTAAGTCTTTGTCGAGCTCGTACACCAGCGGCTGACCTGTCGGAATATTCAAGTGCACGATCTCATCATCCGACACGCCGTCGAGATGCTTGATCAACGCACGCAAGCTATTGCCATGGGCGGCCACCAACACCCTTCGCCCAGCGCGAATAGACGGGGCAATACTTTCGCTCCAGAAAGGCAAAACGCGCGCCACGGTGTCTTTCAAGCACTCAGTCGCAGGAAGTTGCTCGGGGGTGAGCTTGCCATAGCGCGGATCGAACCGGGGGTGGCGTTGATCATCTAAAGCGATCGGATTGGGGGCAATCGCATAGGCCCGACGCCAAATTAGCACCTGCTCATCGCCGTATTGCGCAGCCATCTCGGCCTTATTTAGGCCTTGAAGGTCGCCATAGTGCCGTTCGTTGAGATGCCAGCTATTGTGAACCGGCACATACATCGTACCCATGGCGTCAAGGGCCAGCCAGAGCGTACGAATCGCGCGGGTGAGCACCGAGGTATAGGCCAAATCAAACCCGTAACCCTTTTCTTTCAGTAATTCGCCCGCCTTTCGTGCCTGTTCGCGGCCGGCTGCGGTTAAATCAACATCGGTCCAACCGGTAAACCGGTTTTCAAGATTCCATTGGCTTTCGCCGTGGCGCATTAAGACTAATTTATACATGGCTGACACAGGTTAAAGTGTGAAGGAGGACACCATTTTATAATTGTCTGGCGCGTCACGCTCACCCGCCCCATTAATTAAGGGCTTAACCGTACTCATTTGGACACACCGTGGATTTTTTCTTCAGTCAAAACAACCTTCTTTTGCTCGCCGTGGCCCTGGGCTCGGGCCTGGCGCTCTCTTGGCCCATGATTCAGCGTAGTCGTGCGGGCGCAGCGATCTCGAGCACCCAGGCCGTGCAAATGATGAACCACCAGCACGCCGTACTAGTCGATGTACGTCCGGCCGAAGCCTACAATGCGGGCCACGTGCCGCAGGCCCGCAGCCTGCCGATCAGCGACCTCGACAAAAAAGCCGCGAGTTTGCCAAAAAACAAACCCATTATCGTTATCTGCGATTTAGGGCGTACCGCCATTGGTGCGGCAACGCGTTTGCGCGCGCAAGGCTTTACCGAAGTGGTCACCCTCGAAGGGGGTCTGAAAGCCTGGATGACCGCTGGACTACCCGTTACCGCCAATAAAACCGGAGCCTAACCATGCCTAAAGTTTTGATGTACACCACCGGCTACTGCCCGTATTGCTCACGTGCCGAAATGCTCTTGACCCAACGCGGCGTCACTGAAATCGAAAAAATTCGGATTGATGTCGATACCGAGCAACGCGCCCTGATGATGGAGCGCACCGGTCGACGCACTGTCCCGCAAATTTATATCGGTGACACTCACGTTGGCGGCTTTGATGACTTGTCTGCGCTCGACCGCGAAGGCAAGCTCTTACCTCTACTCAACACTTGATTTCACCGCCTTTCGCGCCACCCATCACCCGCTTACCGAGAAAAATTTATGTCTGACCAAAACGCCCAAGCTGATCAAGCCCAAAATCCAAACGTACCCGTCTTCAACATGCAACGGGTCTACCTCAAAGATTTGTCGCTTGAGATGCCCAACGCACCGAATATTTTTCTTGAGCAAGAAGGCCCGAAGGTTGAGGTCGCCATCAATGTTGGCGGGCAGGCCCTCGCAGACACGGTGTATGAATCGACCATCACGGTCACCGTGACGACTCGGATTGGCGAAAAAGTGTTGTACTTGGTTGAAGCCACGCAGGGTGGTATTTTTGAAATTTCTAACGTCCCCGCAGAGCAACTTGATCCCTTGATGGGCATCGTGTGTCCAACAATGTTGTACCCCTATCTGCGTGCAAACATTGCGGATGCGATTACGCGCACTTCACTGCCACCCCTGCATTTGGCCGAAGTCAATTTTCAGGCACTGTTTGAGCAACGTATGGCGCAGGCTGCTCAAGAAGCTCCGGCTGCCGGTGGCCGCGACTCGGGTCTCATCCTGCCGCCTGGCGTGACGCGTCAATAATTTGAGCCTCGACATGCTGTCATCCGCGCCTACGATGTCGCACTTGAAACAGCATGTATCGGTTTTAGGCGCCGGCGCCTGGGGGACAGCCCTGGCATGCGTGGCTAATGCGCATGCGCCCACTTTGCTTTGGGCGCGCGATGCCACACTTGTTCACACGATCAACACGCAACACGCGAGCCCGCGCTATCTTCCAGGCATCCAACTGCCAGACGCACTCACCTGCACCGCAAGTTTGCTGCAGGCGCTCGAACATGCGCAACGAGGGGTCGCGCCGGGCTTGCTGATTCTGGGTGTGCCGCTTGCGGGTCTGCGGGCTCTGTGCGAACAAGTCGCCGAGCATCTTGACCAAACAAAACCGAATCTTGCCGGAATCATCTACACCTGCAAAGGCCTTGAGGCCGATAGTGCACAGCTGCCCAGCGAAATTGCGCACACCGGGCTCAAAGACTTGGATCGCCTTCCGACTGGGGTGTTGTCTGGGCCTTCGTTTGCACTCGAAGTCGCGCGCGGACTGCCCGTCGCACTCACCATTGCGAGCCAAGCCCCGGCCTTACGTCAGGCGGCGATTGACGCACTACATGGCGGCAATATTCGCGTATACACCAGCAGTGATGTTCTGGGCGTTGAGGTCGGCGGTGCGCTGAAAAACATCATGGCCATCGCGTGCGGAGTCGGAGACGGCTTGGGCATGGGTGCGAATGCCCGCGCAGCACTAATCACGCGCGGCCTTGCAGAAATGACGCGTTTTGGTGAAGCCCTTGGAGCGCAGACCGTCACCTTTGCCGGACTCACGGGCTTAGGTGATCTCGTCCTGACAGCTACCGGCGACCTCTCGCGCAATCGGCAAGTGGGGCTCGCAATTGGCCGAGGGCAAGCTCTCGACACGCTGCTCGCCTCGGGCCTCACCGCTGAAGGAGCACGCTGCGCAAGAGCAGTGCGACAACGCGCACAAGCTCTGGGTATCGAGATGCCCATTACCGAAGCGGTCTGCAACGTTTTGTTTGAAGGCGTCAAACCGCTAGAAGCCGTTACGAGACTTTTGTCGCGTGTGGCAACCACTGAATAAATTCATTTTTTTTGACGATCTTCATGCGCTTCGTTCGCCACACCCCCATCTCGTTAAAAAACTTATGGTCCGCACTTTGCGCCAGCTTAGTGCGCACCGTGACACTTTGGTTTCTGGTGACTGGCGTCTTAGTCGCGCCTAACGCCTTAGCAGCATGGCCCAGCGATCATCCCATTCATTTAATCGTGCCGTTTCCAGCAGGCTCCTCGCCCGATCTACTCGCCCGCATCGTGGCTGAGCCCTTGAGCCAGGCACTCAAACAAAATATCATCGTCGAAAACAAACCAGGTGCCGCGGGTAATTTAGGAACCCGCTTAGTCACGCGCGCGCCCAATGATGGCTATACCTTGCTCTATACAATCAATGGCCCTTTAACCACCGCACCCACGCTTTACAAAAATACGCTTGGCTACGATCCGGCTTCAGATCTGGCACCAATCACCCTGGTGGCCACCAGCCCAAACGTACTGGTCGTAAACGCAAATGTTGCAGCGACCACCACAACAGCGTTTGTCCAACAAGCAAAAGCGCACCCAGGCAGGTTGAACTACGGCTCGGTCGGGGCAGGCAGTGCCGCCCACTTAGCGATGGAACTCTTTAAACAACAGGCAGGACTCGATGTATTGCACGTCCCCTACGCAAGCTTTCCGCAGATCACCACGGCCATGCTTGCTCGGGACATTCAGGTCGCGTTTATGGTCCCTGCAATCGCCATGCCGCAGGTCAAAGAAAAAAAACTCACCGTACTTGGGGTGACGAGCCTCCTGCCCTTTGCTGCGTTACCGGGCGTCGCGCCCCTCGCCGAGCAAGGGTTTGACAATTTCGAGGCGATCTCTTGGCACGCGCTGCTTGCACCCGCCGGTACAGACGCGGCCATTTTGCTTAAGCTGCAGCAGACATTAACCGAAGCCCTCACAACACCAAGCGTCAAAGAAAAATTCTCTGCTCAGTATTTTTCAGTGGTCGGATCTGATGCGCAAACGTTACGCGCCCTGATGCAAACCGAAAAAGCCCGTTGGGACCAGGTCATCAAACGCTTAAGTCTGTCCCTAGACTAAAACGCCTTCTGCCAGAGTCTTTGCTTGCGCACGTCGCACGCTATACGCCCCCAACATAGCCTTGTTGCCGCCACGCCTCGAACACCACAATCGCGACCGCATTTGAAAGATTCAAGCTGCGCTGCGCGGGCAACATCGGCAGACGCAACGTCTGCTGCGGATTAAATAATGCACGTTGCTGGGGCGAAAGCCCGGCCGTTTCACAACCAAACACAAAGACATCATTGGCCTGCAAAGCAACCTGTGCCACGAACTGCGTGGCTTTCGTTGTGATCGCAAACACCCGTTCGCGGGGCGCACCCGTTGCCGCAATCGCAAGCTCAAGTGAATCGTGCACTTGTACCGGTTGCCACTCATGATAATCAAGCCCAGCCCGCTTGAGTCGTTTATCGTTAATTTCAAAGCCAAGGGGGCGGACCAAATGCAAGCGCGCGCCGGTATTAGCACATAACCGAATCACATTGCCGGTGTTGGGAGGGATTTCAGGCTGTACGAGGATGACATCAATCATAGGCGCCGTTTTGCCACGCG
>JBAXLV010000090.1:0-7776 GCA_037134635.1 Alcaligenaceae bacterium | reverse complement strand
ACAGATCGTAATAACGACTTCAACAGTGCGACCATATTTTTCACGAAAAAAATCGCCGATGGTCAACATGCGGCGGTTATATAAATGCTTGGCAAAAAATATGCCTACAAAAATCAGACAGAGTGATGACCCGAAGGGATCAGACACAATGCCGCCCAGACCTTCTTTTAAAAATGTAGCGGGAATACCCAAAACCGTTTCTGACCCAAACCAAGTCGCGAATACCGTGGCCGTAACAATAGGCAAGGGCAGGCTATGCCCGGCCGCGGCAAAGTCAGCCGTATTCTTGACACGTAGGGCCGCCCACAGGCCGATGCCCACCGAGATAATCCAATAAATGACTACAAAGGTGAGCAACATGGCGCGCGCCTTTTTTGCGAAACGAAAAAGATAGGCCCTGATTCGGGCGGCTGATTTTTTTGGATTATAAGTTTTTTTGTCAGGTCGTCGATGCTTGCTTGACCCGCCAATACAACCAGCCTGCAATACTAAGATTTAATAGATTCCAGATCATCCCATTGACCATTGCCATTTGATATGACCCGGTTAAGTCAAAGATCTTTCCTGACATCCAACCACCCAGTGCCATGCCAAACATCGTACACATAATCACCGAGCCAACGCGCCGGCCCGCCTCGGCTGCTGGAAAATATTCGCGAATAATAATCGCATACGAAGGGACGATCCCGCCCTGGAACAGGCCGAATAAAGCAGAGATGAGATAAAGTGAAACAAGCCCATCAAATGGCAGGAACATAAACAGTGCGATGCCCTGCAAGGCGGACCCCAACAAAAGGGTACGAATACCCCCGATGCGGTCGCAGATTACGCCTGAGATCAAGCGACTGATAATGCCACAACCAAGCATCAAGGCCAGCATCTCGGCACCACGCGCCGGGCCATAGCCCAGATCCGCGCAATAGGCCACGATATGCACTTGCGGCATCGACATGGCGACGCAACAGGCCAGGCCTGCCACACACATCAGCAACTGGGCGTGAGTAATATTGATGCCAAACGGACGGGGCACCCCAGCAACTTCGTTTTTAAGTAAAGGCGCCACTTGAACCAAGGGCGGACGACGACGCATCAAGAACGCGAGTAACGCCATGCTAATCCCTGAGGCCAAACCTAGCCAGATGTAGGTTTCGCGCCAGCCGATGGTTGAAATACCCCACTGCGTCACGGGTGGCCAAATCGCACCCGCTAGATAGTTACCACTGGCACAAACCGCCACCGCAATCCCGCGACGCTTGTTCCACCACAAAGAGGTGTCGGCCACTAGGGGTGCAAAGGTCGCCGACGTACCGAGAAAGCCTAAAAATATCCCATGTACTAACGCAAAGACCAAAATATCGGTTGTGTGGGCTGCCCAGATAAAACCGATGAGCAGACCTGCAGCACCGATGAGCAGGCAGACCCAGACCCCCCAACGATCTGAAATACGACCCATTAACAGCCCACCGCCTGCGCCAAAACCAATCCACAACAGCGTTGAGGGCAACGAAGCCTCTGAGCGTGACACGCCAAACTCTGCCTGCACTTCAGGCAACACCACCGAAACAACAAACATACAACTGCTGCCCATCACCATAATCACAAGCGAAGTCACCAGCCGCCAAAGTGCGTAGCGGGAGTCGACAAGGTGTGCGGGGGCAGGCTGATTTGTCATAGAACGGCGCTTTTTTGAAATTGCAAAGTCTTGAAAATGTGAGGGCAGCGTACCACGACAAACTTTATTTCGTGTAAGCCGCTCAGCCAGAGCGAATGACGCAGCGCCACATACCTTTCGGCTTAAAATGCCTCTCATTCTTGAAAGGCTTTGTCATGCCAACTTCAGCACCTTTGCTACCGACAGCCAACCGGCCATACCGCTACTACGACTTGATCCTCGTGGCTTTTGTGACGGTCTTGCTGTGTTCAAACCTGATCGGCACAGGCAAGGTCGCGCAAATTGAGTTACCCCTACTGGGCACCGTCGTCTTCGGCGCAGGGGCACTGTTCTTTCCATTGTCATATCTGTTTGGTGATATTTTGACTGAAGTGTATGGTTATGCCCGCGACCGGCGTGCCGTCTGGGCCGGCTTCGCTGCACTCACGTTTGCCGCTGCCGTATCGCTGATTGTTGTGCATTTACCCGTCGCTCCGGGTGCGCACCACGCTCACATGCAAGAAGGCCTAGAGGCTGTCTTTGGCAACACCTGGCGTGTCGTACTGGGCTCAATCATCGCTTTTTTTTGTGGCAGCCTGACTAATGCCTTTGTCTTAGCCAAAATGAAGATACTGACAAACGGCAAGCATCTTTGGGCCCGCATGATCGGTTCGACGGCGGTCGGTGAACTGGTTGATTCGTCGTTATTCTTTTTGATCGCGTTTTATGGCATTTGGCCAACCGATCAATTAATTGCCGTCACTATTTCGCAATATATTTTAAAGACGGGCTGGGAAGTGCTCGCAACACCCCTCACTTATCGCGTAATCGCGTTTTTAAAAAGCAAAGAGTGCGAAGACTTTTACGACCGTGATACCAACTTCACGCCCTTCAGCGTTCGGGTTTAACGGCGATCGTCAGGCGGCATAATCTTTTTATATTTGGGCGTATCCTCTCGCTGCGACTTGCTGCGCTTGGCAACGCGCAGCACAACCAAAGCGCCTAACACCATCACAAGCAGGTAACCCCAGTCGAGCATAAAATGCATCGCCTCACCCATCAACCCTTCAATATGACCGGGGTGGGCCCAAGCAATCGAGCTTAGTGTAGATAAAACCAAAGCTACCAAACTGCTTGCCACGACTTTCGCTAACCCGCGCATGCACATCTCCAAAAATTCATACCTTGGCTCAGTCTAAAGCCAAAAGACCTGCAAAGACAACCCTGACCCGTTAAACTAGCGATTGAATTTGGCAAATGCCAACGGTATGCACCAACTTGGTTCAAAAGTAGAACTTCTAAAGCCCTTAGGCCAACCAGCGGAGACTCACCCCATGAGCGTCATCACCAACATTGAAGACTTGCGCGTCTTGGCAAAAAAACGGGTACCGCGCATGTTTTACGACTATGCCGACTCGGGTTCATGGACAGAAAGCACGTATCGGGCCAACGAAAGCGATTTTCAAAAAATCAAACTACGCCAGCGTATTTTGATCAATATGGAAAACCGCTCGACGGTCAGCCACATGATCGGGCAGCGCGTCGCGATGCCCTTAGCAATCGCACCCACTGGGCTCACGGGCATGCAGCATGCCGATGGCGAAATCTTAGCGGCGCGGGCGGCAAAAGAATTTGGGATTCCTTTTACCTTGTCCACCATGAGCATTTGCTCAATCGAAGCGGTTGCCGAAGGCACGAACCATCACCCCTTTTGGTTTCAACTGTATGTCATGAAAGATCGTGGTTTTATCGAACGTCTGATCGAACGGGCAAAACGCGCAAACTGCTCTGCGCTGGTCTTGACGCTTGACCTGCAAATCTTAGGGCAGCGTCATAAAGATTTAAAAAATGGCCTCAGTGCACCACCAAAAATGACCCTGGCCAATCTGATCAATATTGCATCTAAACCGCGCTGGGCCATGGGCATGCTGGGCACCTCAAATCGTCAGTTTGGCAATATTGTCGGTCACGTTCAAGGCGTCAGCGATATGAGCAAGCTCAGCGAATGGACTGCCTCGCAATTTGATCCGCGTCTGAACTGGGATGATGTCGCCTGGATCAAAAAACTTTGGGGTGGCAAGCTGATCCTGAAAGGGATTCAAGATGTCGACGACGCACGGATGGCACTCAATAGCGGTGCAGATGCATTAATTGTCAGTAACCACGGTGGCCGACAACTCGACGGTGCGGCCTCAAGCATCGAGTCCTTACCCGCCATCGTCGATGCGGTCGGCAAGCAAATTGAAATTCACATGGATGGCGGCATACGCAGCGGCCAGGACATCTTGAAAGCACGTGCGTTAGGTGCTCAAGGTTGTTATATTGGGCGCGCCTTTTTGTACGGTTTGGGTGCCCTGGGCGAAACAGGCGTCCAAAAAGTACTTGAAATCTTGCATAAAGAACTTGATCTCACCATGGCGTTTTGTGGGCGTACCGATATCGAAACGGTTGATAAAACTATTTTGTTACCTGGCACCTATCCCACTTAATTAATCATTTATCTACCCGGAGCCCCCCATGTCAGAACATGTCCACGTTGACCCGTCAAACAAAAAAATTGCACTGATCATCGCAGTGCTCGCTCTGTTTTTGGCGATTAGCGAAACCTTGAGCAAAGCTTATCAAACTGAGGTCATCACCAAACAAGTTGAGGCCTCTAACTTGTGGGCATTCTTTCAGGCAAAATCAATTCGCAAAACGGGTACTGAACTTGCTTTGCAAACAGCACAAATCAGCGCGCACGCCGAAGAACCAAAAACGGCTGAGCAAATAAAAAAATGGGGTGCTGCAGTCAAGCGTTATGAGTCTGAGCCAGAGACCGGTGAGGGTCGTAAAGAGCTCGCTGAGCGTGCCAAAAAAGCGCAAGCGTTGGGCGAACTCGCCAACCACAAGTACCATAATCTTGAAATTTCATCGGGCATGCTGCAAGTCGCGATCGTACTCGCCTCGTCTGCGATCATTACAAACGTCATGCTTCTGGCTTGGCTCGCGGGTGGCTTAGGTATTGTTGCGGTCGGCTTTGGAATTTTTGCCATGTTTGGGGCGACCGCACTGTTTTAAGGGCACTCCACGACAGCGAACAGCCACTGAGCCTTTCTGTCGTTTGCAATTAAAGGTCACCAGGCATGCACCGTCGTCACGTTTTAAAACTCGCCTCGGCTTCGGCAGCCTTATCGGCGTTGCCGCGCACGGGCTTCAGTCAGCAAACCTGGTCCCTCAACCCGTTTGGTCTGGGCGTTGCCAGCGGTTCACCCACGAGCGATTCGCTGGTGCTCTGGACGCGCCTGGCCGCCCCCGCGGTGCAAGCAGCGGGGCTGGACACAACTGCCGTTCCGGTGACCTGGCAGCTCGCGCACGACGCTCAGTTCAGTCGCTTGGCAGCCTCAGGCGTGGCTCACGCCTCGCCTGCCCTAGGTCATTCGGTACACGTCGAGGTTTCAGGACTAGAGCCTGATCGCGCCTACTTCTATCGCTTTATTTCGGGCGCGGCCACAAGCACCACAGGGCACACGCGCACGTTTCCAGTACCCGAGGCTGAAGTCAAACGCCTGCGCTTGGCCTACGCGTCGTGTCAGCAATGGGGTAACGGCTACTACGGCGCCTACCGCCATATGCTCACTGAAAATCTCGACTTCGTGCTTTTTTTAGGCGATTACATTTACGAATATCCGTCCTCGCGCCCCCTTGAAGTCCGCCCCACAACGGGTGGCTGGATTACGACGCTTGAGGGCTATCGCGACCGCTATGCGCTACACAAGTCTGATCCTGATCTACAAGCGATCCACGCGGCCTACCCCTGGTTGATCACGTGGGATGATCACGAGGTTCAAAATGATTATGCAGGCACGCACGAAGGTTTGTCGGGCACACCCGTCATAGACTTCATGGCACGGCGACGAGCGGCCTATCAAGCTTTTTATGAAAATATGCCGGTGACGCGGGCGAGCTTTAAAAACATCATTGCAGGGCACGGCGCAGATGCGCGCGTGCATGCAAGCGTGGCGTACGGCAAGCTTGCAACGGTTTACACGCTTGACGATCGGCAATATCGTGACGTACAAGCCTGCACGCCCAACAATCGTTCAGGCTCGGCACGCGTCGATCCAAACAAATGCGAAAGCTTTAATCAGCCTCAGCGCACCTTGCTTGGTCAAGCGCAAGAACGCTGGCTTGCACAACAGTTTGCTGCCTCGCGTGGCCAGTGGAATCTGCTTGGCCAACAAACCTTGTTTGGCCGTCGCAACTTCAGCACCACAGGCGGGCAATTGCTGAGAAACGATGGTTGGGATGGATACCCGGCGGCGCGCAGGCGACTGACAGATTCAATGATGCAAACCCGTCTGAGCAACCCCGTTGTTTTAGGCGGCGATATTCACGAAAACTGGGTGGGGCATGTTTTATCTGATTACAACAATCCAGATTGTGAAGCGATCGGTGTCGAGTTTTGTGGCACCAGCATCACTTCGCTTTCAAGCTCGACCCCGGCGCAACTTGCCAAACAGCTCGAAACCAACCCACACTTTATCTTTGCCAATGCGGCTTCTCGCGGCTACGGCGTGGTCGAACTCACACCTTCGCAGCTCACGACTACCTTAGTCGCCGTCAACGACGCAACCGATCCAAACACAAAAGCCTCTACGCTAGCGAAGTTTGCAGTCGAAGCGGGGCGCGCTGAAGTCCAGAAGGCCTAATTGTTTCACCAGCGTAGCTGCTTGGCACCAAGATCTAGGACTCTTTTACGTCTAGAACCCACTCGCGCCACAGCGCCACCATCAACGCCATCAAAACGGGGCCAATAAACAGCCCGACAATTCCCATCGTTTTGACTCCGCCCACCAAACCGAAAAAAGTTGGCAGAAAGGGGAGTTTCACCGGGCCACCTACCAAGCGCGGTCGCAGCGTTTTATCCACAATAAATAGTTCGACTGCACCCCAAGTAAACAGGCCCAACCCTGCAATCGGATTACCCGAGCCCACCAGGTACAGGGACACCAAGGTAAACGATAAAGGCGCACCACCTGGGATCATCGCCATGAAAGCGGTGATCACTCCGAGCAATACCGGCGAAGGCACGCCTGCAACCCAATAAGCCAGGCCCAACACGACGCCTTCACCAATTGCGATGAGGCCCATCCCTGTGACCGTCGCACTAATCGTAGCCGGAATCACGCGCGAGAACCGCTGCCATCTCAACGGCAACACGCGCTCACCCAACACATCGAGTTGGCCGACCATGCGGTGGCCGTCCTTATACACAAACAGCAAGGTAATCAACATAAACAACAAGGTCAGCATGATGTGAAACGCGTTGCCAGTGGCCGACAAGATCACGCGATAAATATTGCCGATGTGCTGCCCGCTAATCATCTCAACCAACGTGCCAAGTGCGTGGGGTTGACCTAAAAATTCGGCCCAATAATTGCCCAAGCGCTCGCCCACATAGGGCAAGGCAACAATCCACGACGGCGCGGCTACGCCTTGCCGGTTCGCTGTCAACAACCAAGCCAAGAGCTGACTTGCCTCGTTCACTGAGTAGTACAACGCCAGCGAAACTGGCGCGACCAACACTAACAAAATAAAAATCAACGCCCCACTTGCCGCCAAGGTGGTTCGACCGCCGCACACCTCAACCCATTTTGAATACAGCGGCCAGCTGGCGAATCCGATAATTAACGCAGCCAGTACCGGCACGACAAAACCGCTAAAAAAATAAACGCCAGCGGCTAGTAATAAAACGAGTAGCAGTCGTGCAACGACATGCACCGGCAAGACGGGCTGCATTAATTCAGTACTCGTATCGGACTGCCTGAGGCCCAGGCCTGAATATCTGCCACAACATTGCTATAAAAAACAGCGAAGTTTTCAGGGGTCACATAGCCCAAGTGCGGCGTAAGTAGGGTGCGCGGCGTTTTGCGCCAGGCATCAGTCGCAGCCAAGGGTTCAGCATCAAACACGTCGATCCCAGCGCCCCCGATTTTGCCTTCGACCAACAGCTTTTGAAGCGCCGCCTGATCGACCAAGCCAGCGCGCGAGGTGTTAATGAGATACGCCGTCGATTTCATCGATTGCAAACTCGCTGCATCAACAATACCGCGCGAACGATCGCTTAACACCATGTGCACACT
>JBAXLV010000089.1:0-7820 GCA_037134635.1 Alcaligenaceae bacterium | reverse complement strand
CAGAGGGGATGCTGCTTGCTATGACGGGTGCGGCCGCCTCGGGTACGTTCGCGAAATTGTTAGGCGCAGGTGCAGATTGCCAGTTGCGTATTTGGTCGGGCGTAATGCGTTCGACAATGACCTCGGCGCTTCCTGGGCCCAACATGCCGAGCTTATAGGCCGCGACATAAGACAAATCGATGACGCGATCATTTAAAAATGGACCGCGGTCGTTGACCCGGACCACCACGCTTTTGCCAGTCGAAACCCGCGTCACCCGGGCGTAACTCGGCAGAGGGAGCGTGGGGTGCGCCGCTGTCATGGTGTACATGTTGTAGCGCTCGCCAGTCGCCGTCGCGTTGCCATGAAATTTTCGGCCATACCACGAGGCTCGCCCTTGCGCTTTGTAAGGCCCACCACTCAAGTCGGGGGTGTAGGTTTTGCCGAACACAACATAGGGCTTGCTTGTGCCTGCTACAAAGGGTTCGATTTTAGGGACTGCGTCTGGGACGGCATCCAGGTTGGCGGGCGGGACGGCATCAGGGCCATCATCCAGATAGTAACCACCGCCACGACGACCGCTGCTTGAACAAGCCGCGAGCAGGGCGATTAAGACACTTATGCAGATCAGTCGTCCGACGCGGGAGACGGACGCTGGCATTAGCTCAGCCCGGGCTGATTACGGTGCCGCACTAATAACTGATTGTCTTGCGCGAAACGGCGAGCGAGCGTTTCTACGACGTAGACTGAGCGATGTTTGCCGCCCGTGCAGCCGATTGCGACGGTCAAATAACTGCGGGTGTCCTCGGTGTAGCGAGGCAGCCACTTACGAATAAAACCATCGATGTCATCAACCATTTGCCCAACATCGTCAAAGCCCGCTAGCCAATCCGCGACGGGTTGATCTCGACCGGTCATGGGTCGCAATACGGGGTCGTAGTGTGGATTGGGTAAACAACGCACATCAAAGACCAAATCAGCATCGCGCGGTACGCCATGCTTGAAGGCAAACGATTCGAAAGTGAGCAACAAGGGGCTGCGATCAGCTTGTACTAAGTCGCGTACCCAGGCACGAAGTTGACCCGGAGTCAGACCTGATGTGTCGATGACATTGCCTTGATTGCGCAACGGATCTAATAGCTCACGCTCTTGCGCAATACATTCTTCTAGCGAAAGTACTTTGCCTTTTTTACGCATGCGGTCTGAAAGAGGATGGCGGCGACGCGACTCGGCGTAGCGTTGTAGCAAGGTTTCGTCATCGGCCTCAAGAAACACGACGCGTAATTGCATACCCATTGCGCGCAGGGCAGTGATGATTTCCGGAAGCTCGCCAAGCTCGTCGGCCGAGCGGGCGTCAATTGCAACGGCGATTCGCTCGCCAGCGTTCTCGCGACGTGATGCGATGAACTCGTGCAAAAAGCGCACGGGTAGATTGTCTACGCAGGTGTAGTCGGCATCTTCGAGCATACGCAACGCGACGGACTTACCAGAGCCTGAAATACCAGTAATCAAAACGACGTTGAGCGCGCGCATCTTAGGCGTTGCCTTGCTCAATGGCCGCGGCTTGGCGTTGCATGAATTCAGCCAAGGTGTCGATGCCCCGCAGTTTTAGAATAGTGTTGCGTACTGCAGCCTCGACGAGCACGGCCAAATTGCGTCCAGCAGCGACTTGCAGCATCACCTTGCGAATCGGACAGCCCAACATATCTTGGGTCATATCTTGCAAAGGTAAACGTTCAAATTTGTCTTGAGCCGTTGCGCGCACAAGATGCACGATTAATTTGAGTTTCATTTTTCGACGAACTGAGGTTTCCCCAAAAATCGTTCGAATATTGAGCAACCCCAAACCGCGCACCTCAAGCATGTTTTGCAGCAGCACAGGGCAGTGTCCGTCAATCACATGAGGCGACGTACGCGAGAGTTCAACGGCGTCGTCAGCGACTAAACCGTGGCCCCGTGAGATCAACTCAAGTGCGAGTTCGCTTTTACCAAGCCCCGATTCGCCCGTAATCAGAACCCCTAAACCCAGGACGTCCATAAAAACGCCATGCACGGTGGTGACGGGGGCGAGGCGGCGGCTGAGATAAATACGCAGCAAGTCGATGAGCTCTGCCGCGGGCACTGCGGTGATCAGTAAGGGGACGTGATTGCGCTCGCATTCGTGGATGAGGTCTTCGGTTGCACTGAGCCCGTCTGCGATTAGGATCGCGGGCACCCCGCCCGCCAAGAGCTCTTCAAGATGGTGAACGCGGCGACGCGTATCAAAGCGCGTGTAGTAGGCCATTTCTTCACGTCCGAACACTTGAATGCGCGAGGGGTGAATTAAATTCAAATGGCCGATCAGATCTGCGGCAGCCATGCCATTGTCTGGAATGCGGCGATCTGCGGCCGACTGACCTGCAACCCAGCTAAAGGGGATGTCGTCGACATTGTCGTTGACCAGATCTTGCACCGTCAGCATAGCGACTCCGTGAGGGTTAAGCGCATGCGCGCTTAGGCTGAGCCGGTTGTGAGCAACTGGTGCACCACGCCCGGATCGGTTTCGTTGGCCAGGTTCAGGCGAAAAACTTCGTCTGAAAACAACTGTGCCACCTCAGCTAGTATATCTAGATGTTGTTGTGTTTCGTCTTCTGGTGCCAATAGAAACAACAGTTGGTTGACGGGTTGCCCGTCGGGCGCATCAAAGGCGATAGGCGTTGTTAGGCGAAAAAATGCGGCGAGCGCGGTTTTAAGCCCCTTGATTCGACCATGTGGGACTGCGATTCCAGCCCCTAATCCTGTTGACCCTAACCGTTCGCGTGAAAATAGGCTTTCGTAGACTGCGGCCCGCTCGAGCCCATGCTTGTTTTCAAATAAAAGGCCAGCCTGCTCAAACACACGTTTTTTACTCGTGACAGATAGCTCAAGCACAATATTTTCAGCAGGCAGGATACGTTGCAACAGTTTCATGCCAACGATTATATGACGCTCGTTTTGTTCGTCGAGCCCCAGTTACGCAACAGGGCGTGCCATGAGGCTTTGTGGCAACGGCGTTCGGGAAACCCGCGCCGCAAACCAGTTGACTGGTTTTGTGGCGCGGACGCGATCAAGCTGCTAACACTCAGGCTGCTTCAAAAAGCTGGCGCTTAGCAGCGACGTGATGGTGGTTTTGCGTGCGGTCTTTGTGTTGAAGGATTTTGCGATCAATTTTGTCTGCGAGCAAATCAATGGCGGCGTAGAGGTTTTCTTCTGACGCTTCACAATGTAGGTCTTTGCCTCGCACATGCAGAGTAATTTCGGCGCGGTGTTTTAAAGGCTCGACCGACAGCATGATTTGGATGTCGATGACATGGTCGAAATGTCGAAGAACGCGAGCCATTTTGCTGTGGATGTATTCACGAATTGCAGGGGTAACGTCTAAGTGGTGACCAATAATGCTTAGGTTCATAGCGTACTCTCCAAAAAAGTGAAGGATTGCGCGGATGCGCGGAAAAGGACGTCTAGGCTCACCTCGATTTTGAGTGGATAACAGTTTTAGTTTAGTCAGTTCGCTGAAGAAATCAAGCGAAAAACGGGACTTTATGTCACTTTAAAGACATATATTTTTAGCAAGCTTGCGTTGGCGCAAGGTGGACCGCCCAGGCGGACTGTTACATCTTGAAATGTTCACCTAAATAAACCTTGCGTACCGAAGCGTCATTGATGATATCTTCGGGCTTGCCGGTTGTGAGCACTTTGCCTTCACTAATGATGTAGGCGCGATCACAAATGCCCAGTGTTTCGCGTACGTTGTGGTCGGTGATCAACACGCCGATCCCGCGACTTTTAAGAAAACGTACGATCCGCTGGATTTCAATGACCGCGATCGGGTCAACGCCGGCGAAAGGTTCATCTAGCAAAATAAAGCGCGGTCTTGTCGCTAAAGCGCGCGAAATTTCGACCCGGCGACGCTCACCACCCGAAAGTGATAAGGCGCTATTTTTGCGAATGTGCGTGATCTGCAACTCTTCAAGAAGCGAGTCGAGCTGTTGCTCGATGAGCGTGTTTGAAAATCTCTTGCCCTCATGGTCAATTTGCAGTTCGAGCACTGCCCGGATATTTTCTTCGACGGTCAGGCGCCTGAACACGGAGGCATCTTGTGGGAGATAAGATACGCCTCTACGTGCGCGCTGATGGATTGGCATACTGCTGATGGAGATATCGTCGATTTCAATGCGACCTGCATCCGCCGCCACCAGGCCGACAATCATGTAAAAACTGGTTGTCTTGCCTGCACCGTTCGGTCCCAGCAAGCCGACGACTTCGCCGCTGTGCACAGAGAGTGATACGTCTTGAACGACCATACGACCGCCGTACGATTTTCTCAGACCGGTCGCGCTCAGGCGTCCCGGAGTAAGTGGCGCAGATTGTTCAGCGGCGACTTCGTTCGATATTTGCATAAGACCAAAATTTAAGGACGAGCGGGCGGGGCTTGACGCCGTGTGCCACTTGCGGGGGGCGAGGCCGTTGGCGCAGCCGGTTTGGCGTTCGGGGTCAAGGCGGTCGTGCCGGCCTCTTTGGCTTTGCACTCGGCAACTGCGGCATCGGCACGCGCTCGGGGTTGTGCGACCGAGCGTACTCGCCCACCGGTGTTGGCTGAATCGGGGCCAGAAAATGCTTCGTAAACGTCCGTTTTTTGGCTGTAACGCACGCGCTCGCCGCTGACCGTATCAAAATGCTGGCCGCAAATATAGCGTGTCACGACCGCCTGACCGATCAAGTCAAACGTTTCGGTTTTGCCGTTGTATTCGGCGCGCACGCCGACGCCTTCCAGAACTTCGTAGACTTCAGGGCGTAATTGACGGATAAAGACCCGCTTGCCCTGCTTCACGGTTCCGGTGCCGTACTGAAAGCCTTCGGCGTCTTCGCGCAGTTGCAGATTGTCAGCATTCATGGTCATGAGGCCGCGCGTCATGACAACATTGCCCGAAAAGGTGCTTTCACGTTTCGTATCGTCAAAATGCAGCGTGTCAGACAAGATCATCGTGCTGGGCTCTTCTTTTGGCGCTAGCGCTGCGGTTGAGGGGGGTTTTTTTTGAGCGTGAGCGACGCCAAGCAACGCACATAGTGCAAGGGTGAACAGCAAGCGAAGCGGGCGGCGTGAAAGCGTGTCAATCATCATCGGTTTTTTCGTGTCGCTGCAGATTCAGTGTTTTCGGTTTTGTCTTTAGGGGCCATTTCAACGTCGGTTGATTTAAACACGTCTAGTTGTTGAGTGGCGTTGTTGTAGCGCATCCCAGTCCCGCTCATGCGAGAGCGCCCACTTGTTGCGATCGCGGGTAAGTCTGTGTAGGCAAGGTCTTCTTTGATGAGCATGGTGACTTGATCACTGCGAAAGTTCAAGGGTTGCCGCTCAGCATCGCGCAGCCTGAGCAAGACGGCATCGCCTTTCATGATGATGCGGTCGCCTTCATCATAGACCGTGGCGGTTTTAGACGTAGCGATGGTTAGGGGGTTGTCGGCTTTTAGGGCAAAGGCTCTTGGACGGATAACGTCGTAAGACTTGTCATCGGGAAAGTGTTCCATCAGATCGCCCTCGAGGCGATGGATGACCAAACCCTGCTCGTTGGTGCGCACTAATACAATTTTTGTGGCCCATTGATCGCGCTCGTGGGTCAAACGAACCGGCGGGTCGATCTCGACTGCGCGTTGCGAGTAGTCGGCTGCCCACCAGGTGCCCGCGACCAGCGAGAAGAGGATGACGAGCGAGACAATAATTGCAAAGCGCTCTTTCATGTCGCAGCCATCATTGCACCGACCCCGAGCCTAGGAGTCCGGGTTGAAAGAACGCCCCAAGTCGCTGCTGGGCTGCGAGGATGAGGTCGCAACATTCGCGTGCTGCGCCATTGCCCCCCCGGCGCTCTGAGACCCAGTGCGCGGACTGCGTTACGTAGGCTGGCGCGTCGGGCACGGAGGCCGAAAAGCCGACCCGCTGCATCGCAGGAAGGTCGATCAAATCGTCGCCCATGAAGCCAGCATGTTCGAGCTTGATGCCATGATGTGCGATCAACCCGTTCAGCGCGAGGCCTTTATCACGCACGTTTTGCATGACCTCACCCAGCCCGAGCTCTGCGGCGCGTCGAGCGACGATTGGGCTCTCTCGGCCAGTCATTAAGACGACCTGGATTCCGCTGACAACAAGCATTTTCAGGCCATGCCCATCGAGCGCATTAAAGCGTTTGATGGATTCGCCCTGTTCGGTGTACCAAAGGCCGCCGTCGGTGAGCACGCCGTCGACATCAAACACCATGAGCTTGAGCCTGGCGAGCCGTTCTCTGACTGAGGATTCGATCCGCGCTAAGACGAGGGCTTCGGCAGGATGTGGAAGAGTCTGGGGACGTTTCATTTTCTGTGCCGTATTAAATGACTTTTGCGGCCATCAAGTCATGCATGTGCACGGCGCCGAGTAATACGCCGTCCTCTTGACACACAAGCATATGGTTCAGGCGATGATCGTCCATGATGAGCGCAGCATCGACGGCTAGGGCGTTGGCGCTGATTTGGCGCGGATTACGCGTCATGCCAGCGGTAATGGTGAGTTGTCGGATATCGCCCTCACGCTCAATCAGACGGCGTAAATCGCCATCGGTGAAAATGCCGAGTACCTTGCCGTGATCGTCAAGCACCGTGGTCATGCCCATTCCCTTGCGCGAAATTTCTTCGAGCGCTTCGGACATTGTGGCGTTTGCCGCAACGGTAGGCAGCGCAGCGCCACTTCGCATGACATCAGAGACTCGGGTTAAAAGTTTTCGACCGAGCGCCCCGCCCGGGTGCGACCGCGCAAAATCTTCGGGGCTGAACCCTCGCGCTTGCAGGCAGGCGACCGCCAGTGCATCGCCCATTGCCAGCGAGGCAGTGATGCTAGAGGTTGGTGCCAGATTAAGCGGGCAGGCCTCATGCGCCACACTGACATCGAGGTGGACCTCTGCGAGCCGGGCGAGCTCTGATTGAGGGTGGCCGGTGAGGGCAACGACCTTGACGCCGAGTCGGTGTGCCGCGGGCAAAATAGAAAGAATCTCTTGGCCGCTGCCCGAATACGAGAGCGCTACCAGAACGTCTTGGCTGCCGATCATGCCAATGTCACCGTGGACCGCTTCAGCGGCATGTAAAAAAAATGAAGGCGTGCCCGTTGAGGCAAGCGTTGCAGCAATTTTGCGCGCAATATGGCCGGTTTTACCTAGTCCGCAGACGATGACGCGGCCAGAACAAGCAAGAATCAGTTCGACCGCGCGCACAAACTCTGGCCCGAGCCTCTCTTTGAGAGACAGAATTGCCCGTGCCTCAAGTTCGAGGGTTTGACGGGCGCAAACCAGCGTCGCCGCGTGATCGAGCGACTTTTGGGGTATGTGGAAATCGGAACTTGCCATGGCTTGAGTTTAAACGGTTCAGAGCCCAGATGGGGCGCCGCTAGCGTATTCTATGGGTGCGCGCAAATAGTGCGTGGTTTGTTTGATACCGATCTTTATCGCGGAGCGCTGTTTAATGATCACCCCAACGCCTTATCAAGACCCCATTGAGCTCGTTCGCGGCTTAATTCGTACGGTGCCTGATTGGCCTAAACCTGGCGTGATGTTTCGCGACATCACGCCAATGCTGCAAGATCCGCGCGCCTTTCGTGTCTTGATTGATATGTTTGTGTACCGACATATGCGCAATCGGCTTGATGTGGTTGTCGGCATTGATGCGCGTGGATTTATTTTTGGCAGTGCGCTGGCGTATGCGTTAAACGTCGGTTTTGTGCCTGTGCGCAAACAGGGCAAACTGCCCTATAAGACGGTTGCACAGGCGTACTCTCTTGAGTATGGCGAGGCCACCGTCGAGGT
>JBAXLV010000088.1:0-7863 GCA_037134635.1 Alcaligenaceae bacterium | reverse complement strand
CTGCGCGAGCGACGCATAGCTTTTTAAGCCTTGCACCTCTTCACGGCTTGGATTAATTGGATAGATGGTCCCTTTAAAACCGCACTTTTGCATGTAATAAATCGGTCGACCACCGATTTTATGAATGTTTTCTGAGGCACCAATAATTGCAACAGTACGTGGATTTAAAGCAGTTTCAAGCAAGTCAGACATGAAGATTCCGAGTGATACCGCGCAGAAGATATTAGGGATGGGGTTCGAAACGCACGAGCGTTTGATCCAGATGTTTAAAAAATGTAGCAATCACTGCTTGGCCAATTTGTATACCCGCTGTGGCGTGTCCCATCACTCGCGCACCTTCGTCAAGCGTCACAACGACCAAGGTATAGGGCGCCAGCGAACGAAAATAATCTGACGGCGCGCGCGCAACCACAGTCACGGCGTGAACGCGCCCGCGACCACTTGCAGTGCGCCAGGACAGCGTTTCTGCACCACAAAACTGACAAGCATCATGGGCAAAGGTTTGTGCACTGGCACATGATGCGCAATGCTGATAACGAAGCAGATGCTCGGCCAAGCCCTCAACATAAGGCTGAGCCAATGAAACGTTCGAGGGTTCGTTGATTGTCATCTCTTAACCCTCGCGCGACAGAAGCAAACTTACGTGCGACGACATCACGCCACCGTCTGCATGGATGTAGGCGTGCGTCGGCGTCTTCACCTGACGCGGCCCCGCCTGGCCGGCGAACTGCCGATATGCCTCAACGGTATGCGCCATGCCACCCGCCACCCCACAGTGCCCAAAGGATAACAAACCGCCATGCGTATTTAAGGGGAGCGTGCCGTCTTGCGAAAAATCACCTTGCCTGACATGTTCTGCCGCATGCCCGCGAGGTGCGAAACCGACCTCTTCAAGCAGCATCAACAACGTAATCGTGAATGAATCGTAGACGCCTAGATAATTGATGTCCTTAGTCGTGAGCCCGGCTTCTTTAAACGCAATCTTCGCAGCCGCTGCAGCCCCCGTATCCATCACATCCCGTAACGCCGTCAAGTGTTGATGAAAATGTGCCTGGCCTGCACCCACCATTTTGACGCGCACGTCTGAACCCGGTTCAGACGACACTACCAAGGCCATCGCGCCATCAGAGATCGGACAACAATCTAACAAATGCAAAGGCTCAGCAATTGGCTTTGACGCTAACACCTCAGCAATCGAAATCTCTTGCGTCAAATGCGAGTCTGGATGGCGACGCGCATTGTTACGCATGAGTACGGCGAATTCAGCCAGGTCTGCATTGGTGACGCCGGTTTCATGCATATAGCGCGAAGCCATCAATCCGTAATAGGCGGGCACAGAAGCCCCAGTAGGCACTTCAAAATCTGCATGACCCACTTGAGCGAGCGTCTGAATCGAACTGTCGCGTGTCTGACCGCTCAAGCGGTTTTCACCTGCCACTACCAGCACGTTACGACACCGGCCGCTTTGCACCAACTCGCGCGCCAACATCAACATTGCCGCGCCGGTTGCGCCCCCTGCTGCCATGCCGTGGGCGTATTGAGGGCGTAAAGAAAAACGCTCGCAGAACAAATTGGCCAACATCAAATGCGGCATCGTTGTCGCATAGCCGCAGAGTACGCCATCGACTTCTGCGCGCGCTACGTTGGCACTAGATAATGCTGCCTTCGCCGCCTGCGCCATCAAATCAAGCGCATTTTGGCCCTCAAGGCGACCAAAGCGCGTATTGCCTACACCACGGATAAACGCTTTGTTCAAAATGAAGTTTTCCTATACGTCTCAGACCTGTGCCTGCTGCACATCACAGCTTGATGTTGTTGGTCTGAGCCACTTTGTTCCATTTATCACGCTCAACTTCGATAAAGCGCTTAAAGTAAGCGGGCGTATCACCCACGGGTGTCGCACCCAACTCTAAAAATTGTTTCTTGATTTCTTCTGTCTGTAAAATCGCGATGAGATGTTTGCTCAACAAGTCAACCAAAGGCATAGGCGTACCGGCTGGCGCCAATAAACCAAACCAGGCCGATACATCGTAGCCGGGCACGCCGGCCTCGATCATCGTCGGGATCTCAGGAGCACCAGGCCAACGAGTGGTAGTCGTCACGGCAAGCGCACGGACTTTACCGCCACGAATATTTGCCATCGAAGAAGGCAAATTGTCGAACCCCATCCCGATCTGACCACCAATCAAGTCAATCAGCATCGGTGAGGCACCCTTGTAGGGCACATGCACAATGTCAACGCCTGTCATGATTTTAAAAAGCTCACCTGTCATGTGGGGAGACCCACCATGACTAGTCGAGCCAAAATTAATTGTGCCAGGCTTTGCCTTGGCCAAAGCGATAAGCTCTTGGACATTTTTAGCGGGAAGATCCACATTAACCAACAAGACATTAGGCGTACTCGCCACAAGCGTAACGGGTATGAAGTCCTTCACGGCATCGTAAGGGGGGGGTGTTTGTAACGCGGGGATAATGCCATGCGAAGCAATACTGGCAAAAACCAATGTATGCCCATCGGGCGTGGCCTTGGCCACTTGCTGCGAGCCAATCACACCTCCGGCACCTGGCTTATTGTCAATCACAACGGTACGCCCGAGCAATTCGCCCAAACGCCCGCACACAGCGCGCGCCATGAGGTCAGTCGTACCACCCGCCGGGTAAGGCACGACCACGCGTATCGGTCTATCCGCAAACGCCGTTTGCGCTGAAGCGTTGGTTACGACCAGGCAGGACGCAGCGGCACAGATCGCCGCGTATCCAAAAAACTTGACGGCTGTTATTATTTTTTTCATCTTCGCTCCAGTAAAAACGATTTTATTAGCGGGGTAATAATCGATTCTTTTGCATGAGCTCTAACCAATCAAGCAAAGATGCTTCGGTGTCATAACAATCATTGAAACCGTGTTTGCGTAATTTAATCGTACTCAGCACTGAGTCAGCCGGGTATTGAACACCGAGCGCAAACGCACGATCGGTAAATTCCCAAGAGCTTGAAATAATTTCAGCGAGCGTAAATGACGCGAGGTCATGCTTGTTAACAAGCTGGGCCCAAAGCTTTTCATGCTTGGGCATATTCTCGGCTAGGCAAAGTGGCGCGGGCTCACCCACTGGCATCTTGAATTTGGCCGCAATCGCACCCCAGATGTCTTGCCATACGAGCGCGTCGCCATTGACTACGTTGTAAGTTTCATTGGCGGCAATTTCATGGGTTGCGGAAAACTCGGCGACGCTCGCAATCATACGGCTATCGCTTGCACCATTGATGTAACGTCCACCGCCTGGAAAACTTAACGGTAATCCTTGCTCACGCTGTATCACCGCATAGGCGCCTATTGCCGCAACAATATTCATCGGACTAAACACTGAATAGCCAAACACGATCTGTGGCCGCAAAATTGTGAAGGTCCAGGCTGCCTTAGGCTGACGTTCGCGCAACAAGTCTTCTTGCAACCAGTAAAAGTTTTTGTGCGCGTGACGTGGCCAATGCTCTTTTGCCGGAACGCGTGCCGGCTCAACGTGACCACCATACGCTTTAGTCCCTTGCATCAAGGTGATGTGACGCAATCTTTTAGCAACGGGTTCAAGCGCATCCAGCAAGTTACGCAGCATCGCCTCGTTGACTGCCATCTGTTGGGGATCTTGCCAGCCAGCAACCAGTTCGGGCAATTCATACAACGCCGCATAAAAAATATGCGTGACTTCTGACAAACTGGCCGCCGCCTGCAAACAGGCCTGACGATCCGTCAGATCAACACTGATGTGCTGGGCCAAAAATGGCAAATTCACGAATCGTCTTGAAAGCGCGATCACGTTCCAGTCTGGCAGTGAAGCGAAATGATTCAAGGCGGCCGCACCCACAACGCCGCTCGCTCCGACAATCAATATGGTATGTTTTTTTCTCATCTCAATGCCAAACGATCCGTTCGCTCAATAATTAACTAGCTATTTAATAATAAGTGTTGCCCACGCAGCGATGAACGCAAGGCGTCAGGCACCTCAATTTCGAAACCAAGAATCGCAGCCGACAACGCTTTGCCGTAATTATCAAGGCACAGACTTCGCGAAACACCGCCACCTAGCGCACCTTGCGCAACGAAATTCATCGCATGCAAATTATCGACTTCATAGCGCGTGACTGGGCCTTTAATCGCACCTTTGTAAAAAGCCTTGAGCTTGTCAGCGGTCAGTTGCTCTTTCAATAAAGGATAGAAGGCTGGCACATAGGCGTAGACCGCAATATTCGACGTGTCACCCTTGTCGCCCGAGCGGGCATGTGCCACATGTTGTAGTTTCACTTTCATGGCTTAGCTCACAAAGTAATTGACAGAGGCGAACACCTTTTCGCGGGCCACAAGGGCTGACCACACACCAATCACTTCTCGGGTGCGATCCTGATGTGGCACCCGTTTGCCTGTATGCGCGATACCCGACACCGCCATACCGTCAATTTCACGCCCTACCTTTGCCGCTTCATCGCGCGTTTTGGTGCGCGCGGCCACACGAACCGCAATCTCATAAGGCTCAGGTGCATCGGCAGGCGTTGCTGCGCCATGAATGGCATTCAAACCCAGGTAATCAATCCGAATTTCTTCAGCTTGAAGTTTCACAATCTTGAACCGCTCTTCGAGAATTTTCTTTGCTAACTCTGCGCGACGCAAAGCGCCAGGGCCCGCGTAAAAAAACATATCTTCGCCAATAAAACCCTCTGTGCAGCCGATTGATACCTTGAGTGTAGGGGTGCGCGGCTTGCCGCCGATATGACTCACTCGCACGCGATCAATACCCACTTGCTCAATCTGCACCGTCGTGAAGTCAACCACAACGTCGGGCGTCAGATAATTTGCAGGATCATGCACCTCGTACAACATTTGTTCTTTAATCGTTTCGAGTGTGATCGCCCCGCCTGTGCCGGCGACCTTGGTGATCACAGCACTGCCATCCCGACTCACCTCAGCAATTGGAAAGCCAAAATTCCATGGCTCGGGTACATCTTTAAAACCAGGGTCTGAAAAATACCCGCCCGTCGCTTGCGCTCCACATTCAAGTAAGTGACCGATACCATTGCCCTGACCTAACTTGACGTGATCTAAAGGATCCCAGCCAAACTCATACATCATGGGTGCCATAAAGACTGACGGATCAGCGACACGACCCGTGATCACGATCTGCGCGCCAGCCTTCAAAGCCTCAACAATTGGCTCTGCCCCTTGATAGACTTCGGCAGAAATCAAGTTCGCTTTCAACGTCGAGGTTGGCTGGCCGTTTTCTAAAATACGATCCGTCAGTTCAAGCACATGCTCGGTAATAAGACTTCCATTGACAGAAGCCACCTTGACACCTTTGAACCCAAACTCATTAAGCCAATACACAATGCGCTTGGCCGCTGCGTCTGGGTTAATCCAACCCTGATTGGTGATGATCTTGGTGCCGTTTTTCATGCAGGCGGGTAAGACCGCTTTCATTCGATCATCCAGATAGGTGTCATAGCCAGGGAAGGTAGGATCGCGCCGAGCGCGCACCTGTGCAGCTGACACGGTGGCTTCGGCCATCGTTTCAAAGCATAGATAATCTAACTGACCTTTTTCGGCGTTCAGCGCAGCGGGTTCAACACGATCACCCCACCACGCCGCACCCGAACCGATTCTAATGACGTCTTTCATTAAACGGTCGCCACCGCTGTCGAGGGCGAGCCCACCGCACCGGGCAAGCGTAGCGGAGGTGCAGTCAGCAAGAAGCGGTTACGACCATTCTTGCGCAACCATTGCGCTAACGGCGTCAAATAAAACATTTCACCCAGATGTACACCTAGTTTGAACAAGCAGTGTTCATGAATCGGCAAGGTTGCACAGCAACCAATGTGACTGGTAGCAGGATGCGCTTCGACGGCATAATTATCGGCCATCAGCACGACCAATTGACTATCTGTAATCCAGTTCAACAGTTTTTTATCGCGACCATCTAAAGCCGCACAGCTATTGTTGAGCAGTTGAAGATCAGGCTTGCCCTTCATATCCATCAACATCTGCGCAAAGCCCGTGTGCAAGCAAACCATATCTCCCTTCTCAACCACGACCTTGTCTTGCTCTAAGACACGCATTAAGGTGTCGTAGCTAATGTTTTCGCGCTTGTTGCCAAAATGCGCATGAAAATCAATCATCACGCCACGCCCTTGCACGCAGGATTCGGCCATATTTTGAATACCAAGTGCTACAGCGTTTGAGGTGCTGCGCTGATCACCGGGCTCGGGTACGCCTGCATCTTTACCATCAGTCGGGCCTTGAATATCTTGCCCTGCGCGATAGCCGTTGTAATAAACCGCCTCAGGAATCCCGTCATTGTTCGCATCAAAGAGCGAACCGACATGCGCCAAGCTGTCCCACTGCGTTGAATATTGCAGATGCATCACCACCAGATCGTCACTCACGACATCAGTATGCTGGTCGTTATCCGCAAACAAGCGGTAATTCATGTTGGGTCGCCCTTCGCGCAGGGTCGGACGAATGACAGGTGGAAACCGACGCGGATTCAACAGATTGCCCCCGGGTAGATCCAGCGGGAGACTCAGACAGAAAGGAATCCCGTGCTCAACTTCTGCGACGCCTTGTTTGATTTTTTCGGGCGTCAGCAGGTTGATTCGGCCGCGCTGGTCGTCGGGCCCAAAGTCACCCCACGTTGAACCCTCAGGACGATTCACCCATCTTTTTGAACCACTCATGCTGTTATCTCCGTTTATTTGATTGGCTTATTGATTATCACTCGCGGCGCCCATCCTAAAAGTCTTATTCTGCACTAGGGATAACCCTGAACCGCAAATAAATAAAAGCCCAGTCATTTTCACGACTGGGCTTCTGATTTGCCGAAAAAGACTATATAAAACTTAGGCTTTTTTGACTTTCTCAAGCATTTTGAACACGCCTTTAGGGGCGTTGACGAACAAGCGCTTAAAGGCCTTGCCTAGGCAACGGCGCTCGAGCGTGTTGCGGCGCGTACGTTTTGTTTCTGAAGCCATCGCAATTCTCCGGTAGGGAACCCGTGATGATACCCTAAAACGGCTTAGAGCGTCGCATTGCTAAAACGTTAGGGGTATTCGCCTTGGAACCCAAGTTCGTTTAACAGTCGCTTTATGATTGCAATATGAACCCAACCATACGCATCACTGGCGCGCGCCAGAACAATCTTAAAAACCTTGACCTCACGTTAAATACCGGGGATTTAACCGTGATCACCGGTGTGAGCGGGTCAGGCAAAAGCTCTTTAGCCTTCGACACGCTCTACGCAGAAGGACAACGACGCTACGTTGAAACCTTCTCTCCCTACGCGCGTCAATTTTTAGACCGAATGGATAAGCCCGTCGTCGATCGCATTGAAGGCATCTTGCCCGCGATCGCCATCGACCAGACGAACCCGGTGCGCAGCTCGCGTAGCACCGTCGGCACCATGACTGAACTCAACGACCATCTAAAGCTGCTCTTCGCGCGAGGCGCACAGTTGACCTGCCGCGGCTGCGGTCAGCCGGTCTGTCGCGACAGCACCGCGTCGATCTTTGCTGCAATTGGCCAGCGTGCTGCCAAAGCGGGTAATCCTCGTCTCGTGGTCACTTTCCCGATTCAAGTGCCATTGAACTTTACTGAAGAAGAAGTGCGTGGCTTTCTCGATCAACAGGGCTATACCCGCGTGCACGCGGATGAAAATCCAACGCAAGCTGGCGGGGCAGTTGCGGTCACGCCGGCCAAGCCATTAAAAAAAGTTTCAAAAAAATCAGCCACGCTGTCACCGTTATTACGCACACTGCGCGTCATACAAGACCGCTTCCGTTTTGAAGGGGCTGAAGCCTCCCGGGTGATGGAAGCGCTAGACATTGCG
>JBAXLV010000087.1:0-7921 GCA_037134635.1 Alcaligenaceae bacterium | reverse complement strand
CAGCTTTGGTCGGGATGCGCCGATGTTGACGGGCGATACGGGCCTCGAGGGTGGTCAGGATGTTTTGTGGCTCACCACTTCTGAAGCGACCGAGTTTGAGGACGATCTGCCAGCACCGGTTAAACGTAAAAAGAATGCTCCACCGCCTGAGCGCGCTTCGGGTCGGTTGCTGCGTTTGATGCCGATGGATGCTCTTGGGCTTCCCGGTGTGCATAACGCACTCAATACGCAGGCGGCCTTGTTGCTCGCGCGGTCTGTTGGTGCGGGCCTTGGCCCTATCCTTCGGGCGGCTACGGACTATACGGGCGAACCTCATCGTATGGAATTTGTTCGTACGGTGCGTGGTATTGATTTTTTTAATGACAGTAAAGGCACGAACGTCGGTGCAACCGTTGCGGGCTTGGAAGGCTTGGGACGGCGTTCAGTGTTGATTGCGGGCGGCATTGGTAAAGGACAAGACTTTTCTCCGCTGGTGTCCGTGGTGGCTCGGCATGCGCGTGCCGTCGTGTTGATCGGTCAGGATGCCCGATTACTCGCCGATACATTGGCGGCAACGGGTGTTTCGTGCGAGTTAGCTGATAGCCTGCCGCAAGCGGTAGAGTTGGCTTTTGCTCAAGCGCAAGAGGGCGATGCGATCGTACTTTCGCCTGCTTGTGCCAGTTTTGATATGTTCCGTAATTACCCGCATCGTGGTCAGGTCTTTGTAGAGGCCACGCTCGAACTCGCATTGGGTCAGGGGGAAGTGGCATGAGCCTCTTTGCCGAGTTGACCAACAGTGTGAACGCGGTTCGTCCGACCCGCACGACTTTGCGTAATTACGACTTGCCGTTGGTGGTCGCAACGAGCTTATTGGTCGCAATTGGGATCTTGATGGTGTATTCGGCCGCAATTGCGCTGGCCGATGGCCCGCGTTTTTCAAATTACGGACGCTACTACTTTGTGATCCGCCAGACGCTTTATGTTGGTGTTGGGTTGTTCGTCGCAGCCTTTGTGCTGACCTTGCCGGTCGAGTCTTGGCAACGCGCGACCGTGTGGATTTTTGTCCTCACAATGCTCCTGTTAGTGCTGGTTTTGATTCCAGGTATTGGCCGACGCGTGAATGGTGCGATGCGTTGGTTGCCGATCGGACCCGTCACGTTCCAGCCATCTGAACTAATGAAGCTCGCCGCCCTGTTGTTTACGGCGGATTACACCATCCGTAAACAAGACCAGATGCATAGTCCACTGCGTGGCTTTTTGCCGATCGCAGTGTCGTTGGCTGTCGTGGCAGGGCTGTTGCTCAAAGAGCCCGATTTGGGTGCAGTGATCGTTGTCGTTGCCATATCGATGGGGATTTTATTTTTAGGCGGCATCAACGCGCATATTTTTTCGGGGATTGCGCTGTTCTTGACCTCTGCATTTGCGTTGATTATTTGGCTATCACCCTTTAGAACACGAAGAATTTTCGCCTACCTTGACCCCTGGAATCCTGAAAACGTTTTGAAGGACTCGTATCAGTTGTCGCACTCTTTGGTGGCGATTGGGCGCGGGCAATGGACGGGCGTCGGCTTGGGCGGCAGCGTCGAAAAGTTGCATTATTTGCCAGAGGCGCACACGGATTTCATCGTTGCGGTGATTGGCGAGGAACTGGGTTTTGCCGGTGTGTTGTTAATGATCGTTCTATTTGGCGTCGTGATTCATCGTTGTTTTGAAATCGGACGGCAGGCCATTGCGATGGAGCGCCCCTTTGGAGGGCTGGTCGCGCAAGGTGTTGGAATATGGTTTGGTGTGCAGTCCTTTATTAACATCGGTGTTTGTCTAGGTTTGCTACCGACAAAAGGTTTGACGCTACCGCTAGTCAGTTATGGCGGTACTGGCATCGTGATGAATATTTGCGCGGTCGCACTGGTTTTACGCATCGATTTCGAAAATCGCAACATGATGCGAGGGGTGCGTTCATGAGCACCCAGACGCGAGTCGTGTTGATTATGGCCGGCGGCACGGGCGGTCATATCATGCCAGGCCTAGCGGTGGCTGACGTGTTAAGTGCGCGTGGTTGGACCGTCCGGTGGCTGGGTAATCCAGACAAAATGGAAGGAAAGCTCGTGCCTGCGGGGGGCTATACCTTATCCGCACTGCGTTTTGCAGGCTTTCGCGGTAAAGGACTATGGGCCAAATTACAGGCGCCTTTCTTATTGTTGCAGGCGTTGACGCAAGCATGGCGGCAGTTTTCAAACATCCGTCCCAATGTTGTGCTGGGGATGGGTGGTTATGTCGCGTTTCCGGGAGGCGTGGTCAGTGCGATGCGCGCTAAACCGTTGGTGTTGCACGAGCAAAATGCGATCGCAGGGATGGCCAATCGTTGGTTGGCGCACATTGCGCAACGCGTGTTAACAGGCTTTCCTGATGCCTTGTCCAAAGCTGAGGTGGTGGGTAATCCTGTGCGGCAAGACGTTTCGAGCATGCTTGAGCCAGGCAGGCGTTATGCGAGTCGTTCGGGTCCTTTGCAGGTGTTGGTCCTGGGTGGCAGCCTGGGGGCGACGGCATTGAACCAACTATTGCCGCAAGCACTCGCAAGTATTCCGGTCGAGCAGCGCCCTGAAGTGACGCATCAAGCCGGCGCGCAGCATCTAGAGACCTTGCTGGCCGCGTATCAGCAAGCGGGTGTTGAGGCGCGCTGCGTTTCGTTCATTGAAGATATCGCCGGAGCGCTTGCACACGCCGATTTATTAATTTGTCGTGCCGGGGCAATGACTGTTGCCGAGGTCGCCGCCGCAGGTGTTGCTGCACTCTTTATTCCATACCCACATGCGGTAGATGATCATCAATCGGCTAATGCCCGCTTTTTGAGTAATGACAGTGCGGCTTGGCTGCAGCAGCAAAAAGATTTGACGCCCGAGGGGCTGAGTCAGTGGTTGCTCGCACGCACACGCGCTGAGTTGAGTGGTGTGGCGCAGAGAGCGCGACAGCATGCACGCCCACAAGCGGCACAGCGTATTGCAGATATTTGCGAAGAGCTTGCGGAGGTGTCTGCATGAAGCATCGCATCGAGCATATTCACTTCGTGGGCATTGGTGGCTCTGGCATGAGCGGTATCGCTGAAGTGTTGTTGAATCTGGGCTATCGCATTTCAGGTTCAGATCTTGCGGATTCGGCGGTGACTCAGCGTCTGGCGAGTTTGGGTGCAACGATCACGCTGGGGCATCAGTCTGAAAATATTACGGGTGCCGATGCGTTGGTCACGTCGACTGCCGTGGCTAATAACAATCCTGAGGTGATTGCTGCGCGGCAGGCGCGCATCCCGGTCGTACCTCGGGCAGTGATGCTGGCCGAATTAATGCGCCTTAAGCGCGGTATCGCCGTTGCGGGTACGCACGGTAAGACCACGACAACCAGTCTTGTCGCGAGCGTTTTGGCTGCAGGCGGACTCGATCCGACCTTTGTGATTGGAGGGCGTTTGAATGCGGCAGGTGCAAACGCTGGGCTCGGGCAGGGAGATTTTATTGTGGTTGAAGCAGACGAATCGGATGCTTCGTTTTTAAATTTGCTGCCCGTGATGGCGATCATCACCAATATCGATGCTGATCACATGGATACTTATGGGCATGACTTGGCAAAACTAAAAAGCGCTTTTGTCGAGTTTACGCAGCGATTGCCGTTTTATGGCAGCGCGATCGTTTGCGCCGACGACGCTAATGTGCGCGAAATCATTCCGTTTATTTCACGACCTGTTACGACCTATGGTTTATCGCCCGACGCACAAGTCGTTGCGACCAATGTCCAGGCAATTGGAACGCGGATGCAGTGTGTCGTGTGGGGACAGACCCGTGATGGATATTTGGACCCTCTTGCCATTAGTTTGAATTTGCCCGGAGTGCATAACGTCCTGAATGCGTTGGCTGCGATTGCTGTGGCAACCGAGCTAGGCGTCAGTGACGCGGCGATCGCCCAGGGGCTCTCAGACTTTAAAGGTGTTGGGCGCCGTTTTACGCAGATCGGCGATTTCGCTGCGGCAAAGGGCGGAACCTTCAAAGTGGTGGATGATTATGGACATCATCCCGTCGAGATGGCGGCAACATTAGCGGCGGCAAGAGGGGCTTGGCCGGACCGGCGCGTGGTGCTGGCATTTCAGCCGCATCGCTACACGCGAACACGCGATTGTTTTGAAGATTTTGTCAAAGTGCTAGGCTCGGCGGATGCGGTGTTGCTGACTGAGGTCTACGCGGCGGGCGAACCGCCTTTGGTTGCAGCCGATGGGCGCGCCTTGGTACGTGGTGTTCGGGTGGCAGGCAAGGTTGAACCTTTGTTTGTTGAAGATGTTTCTTTGATGCCTGAGGCAATTTTAAATTTTGCTCAAGATGGAGATGTTGTGATTGTGATGGGTGCAGGCTCGATCAGTAAGGTCCCTCATCAGTTAGGTGTGCCGCGATGACATACGACTTCGGTAAGGTTGGCGTTTTGTATGGCGGCCAGTCAGCTGAGCGCGAGGTATCGCTGATGTCTGGCGCAGGCGTGCACGCCGCGCTGTGCGGGCAGGGTGTTCAGGCGCATTTGTTTGACACCGGTCTACACAGTTTGGCCGAGCTCGCCGCCCAAAGATTTGATCGCGTATTTATTGCATTGCACGGCCGTTATGGTGAAGACGGCACCTTGCAAGGTGCGCTTGAGCTTTTGAATATTCCGTACACGGGCAGTGGTCCGATGGCGTCAAGTCTGGCAATGGATAAAGTCATGACTAAGCGAGTGTGGACTGAGGCCGGATTGCCCACGCCCCGTTATCTTGCTTTGACGGACGCGGCTGAGGTGCAGGGTGTTGCGCAAAAATTGGGTTTGCCGCTGATGATGAAAGCGCCCCATGAGGGTTCGACCTTGGGCATTGTGAAGGCCACATTGGCGTCCGAGGTGCTAGAGGCCTATCAGCAAGCTGCGCAATACGATGAGACAGTGTTGGCTGAGCAGTTTATCTCTGGTCGTGAGCTGACGGTTGCTATTTTGGGTGCAGGCAAGACTGCACGTGCATTGCCTCTGATCGAAATCGTAGCGCCTCAGGGCAACTATGACTATGAGCACAAATATTTTTCGGATGACACGCAGTACTTGTGTCCCGCGCCTATTGATGAGGCGTTGGCGCAGCGAATTGCTGATATTAGCGTTCGAGCCTATCGGGCTGTCGGGTGCGAAGGTTGGGGTCGTGCTGATTTAATTTTGGATCAGAACAATGATCCTTGGTTGCTTGAAATCAATACTTCACCCGGCATGACCGGACATTCTTTAGTGCCAATGGCCGCCAAAGCGATTGGTATGAGTTATCCAGATTTATGCATGCATATTTTGAAAGATGCTCGCTGCAAAATTGGGCATCTGGATCATAAAAAAATGTCAGGAAGCTAACTGTGTGGAACGAAGCGCGCACGATCAACAGACTTGCCAACACCCTAGCGGTGATGGCGGTGTTGGCTTTGCTCGCAGGTTGTCTGTACTGGGTCATTCAGCGTCCGCTCTTCAGTTTGCAGGCAATCGAGCTCGAGCCAACGCCGCAAACCAGTTTGCGTTACGTCACACCCGAGAACGTACAAGCTTCGATTGCGTCAAAGTTAATTGGCAATTTCTTTACGATCCGTTTGTCAGAGGCGCAAGCAGTCTTCGAAGCGGTCCCTTGGGTGAGAAGTGCGACAGTGCGCCGAATCTGGCCCAACACGCTGCGTGTCACGATCGAAGAGCATCAGCCTTTGGCACTCTGGAACGAAAATCAGATGATCAACACGTGGGCGCATGTTTTTACGGCCAATCAGGGCGAGCTCGACGACGACGTGAGCTTGCCGCAGTTCGAGGGCCCCGAAGGCAAAGAGGGGTTGGTCGTGTCGCGTTATGCAGAACTCGAGCGCTGGTTTGCGCCACTGGGTCTTACCATCAAAGAGCTATCGCTCAACAATCGACTGGCTTGGCAGGTCAAGTTGTCCAATGGGCTGACGCTCGATTTGGCGCGAGATCCTGGCGCCGAGGCGGCCGATTCACAAGCCGGTATTCCTGGTGCGTTGCCTTTTTCGGCGGGAATCGAGCGTTTTGTGCAGGCCTTGCCCTTGATCAACCAAAGAACGGGTGGGCGTGCGTTGACGCACGCCGACTTGCGCTATCCGAACGGCTTTGCAATTACGCTTGCCGCCCTTCCCGAACCTACTCAACCCAAAAAGAAACGATAACGCCATGACCCGTGATATTAAGGATCTGATCGTTGCGCTCGACATCGGTACCAGCAAAGTGGTAGCCGTAGTAGCCGAAATATTGCCAGAAGGCCGCTTTGAAGTGCTTGGCCTGGGTCAACATGAATCAAGCGGTATGCGCAAAGGCGTCGTGGTCAATATCGAGGCAACAGTGACTGCGATTCAGCGCGCGCTTGAAGAAGCCGAGCTAATGGCTGATTGCAAAATTCGCGATGTGTACACAGGCATTGCGGGCAGTCATATTCGCAGCTTTAACTCAAGCGGCATGGTTGCAGTGAAAGATAAAGAGGTGACCGCAACGGACGTTGCCCGCGTGATCGAAACCGCAAAGGCCGTCAATATTCCAACTGATCAACAAGTGCTGCATATTTTGACGCAAGAATTTATTGTTGATGGCCAGGAAGATATCCGTGAGCCAATCGGCATGAGTGGTTTGCGACTAGAAGTGAAGGTCCATATCGTGACGGGCTAGGTCAGCGCAGCGCAAAATATCGTGAAGTGTGTGCGTCGCTGCGGACTTGAGGTGCAAGATTTGATTCTGCAGCCCTTGGCGTCAAGCCAAACCTGTCTAACCGCCGATGAAAAAGACCTTGGTGTGGTCTTGGTTGATATCGGGGGCGGCACAACCGATGTCGCAATTTATACGGGTGGTGCGATCCGTCATACGGCAGTGTTGCCGATTGCTGGCGATCAGATTACGAATGATATTGCGCAGGGGCTTCGCACGCCAACGCCTGACGCTGAAGAAATCAAATTGCGTTATGGCGTCGCGAAAGAGGTACTTGCGAATCCAGACGACACCGTCGAAGTGCCTGGGCTGGGCGATCGTGCACCGCGGCTTGTGAAACGCCAGACTTTAGGCGCGATTATCGAGCCGCGTGTCGCCGAGCTGTTTGATTTAGTGCAAGGCGTCGTACGCGATTCGGGTTACGAAGATTTGTTGTCATCGGGCATTGTCTTGACCGGCGGCACCGCATTGTTACCCGGCATTGTCGAACTGGCTGAAGATATTTTCTTAAAGCCCGTGCGTGTCGCGGTACCCGATTATCAGGGCAGCCTCGCAGATGTCATGCGCAATCCTCGTTTTTCAACGGTGATGGGTTTGTTGAGCGAAGCGCGCATTCAGCGGTTGCGTGGTCGCAAGGCGACCCAGCAGTCGGGCAGTTTTAAAGCGGTTTTGATCAGAATGAAAGAGTGGTTTATGCATTGAATTGGTGCCATCCGGCGCCAAGCAGATGGGTAGGTTATTTTGACTTGCCGGTCTGATCGGAGAGACGTTTCAAACCTGTTGCGGACACTGTCGGCAGCGCGTTTGAAACGATTTCTAAATAGTAGTTGGGGAAGTTTAGAAACGTTTGTAGTTAAGACTTGAGGGAGTCAACCATGATGTTTGAAATGTTAGATAACGCAAAAAAATCCACAGTTATTAAAGTGGTGGGTGTCGGTGGTGCGGGCGGTAATGCGGTTTCGCACATGATCCGTTCGGGGGTGCAAGGGGTCGATTTCATTTGCTGCAATACCGATGCGCAAGCGTTGGCTGCAACGAATGCCCCTGTGCAGATTCGTCTGGGTAACTCTGGGCTCGGCGCAGGTGCCAAGCCCGATCAAGGCCGTGCTGCAGCCGAATCGGCGCGCGAAGAAATTCGCGCGGCGCTTCACGGTGCGCATATGGTCTTTATCACGGCCGGTATGGGGGGCGGCACAGGAACCGGAGCCGGTCC
>JBAXLV010000086.1:0-7955 GCA_037134635.1 Alcaligenaceae bacterium | reverse complement strand
TAAAGCTGACGCCACGAGTTCAAGAATGTCGTTTGACCCGTTACCTAGCGTTAACCAGTTTTGCGGCACAGACCAGCGGGCAGATAACGCCTGCTTTAAATCAAAGCCAGCAGGATCCGGATAACGCCCTAAGTGCGCCGTAGCGGCCACAATTGCAAGGCGCGCCGACTCGGGCATACCGAGAGGGTTTTCATTAGAAGCGAGCTTCACGATTTGAGTCGGATCTAGACCAAACTCGCGTGCAAGTTCTTCAATCGGTTTGCCGGCCTGATAAGGGGCAATTGCCGCAACGTGGGTAGGAGCAATCAATACCGAGTCTTTTGACGACATAAACGTAACACCGACGTGGTTCAAAAAAGAAAAGTTCTGAATTAAAACTCCGCTGCTTATTGCGCGGGATATGAGCCTAGTAATTTGTAAAACGCGCACTGCTGTTCAAGCGTTTCGAGTGCTTTTTTCAACGGCGCATCCGCGCAATGGCCTTCGAGGTCAACATAAAAGTAGTATTCCCATTGCCCGGTACGCGCGGGGCGAGATTCAAGCCGAGTCATCGACACGCCGTTGACCGATAACGGCGCAAGCATTTGATACACCGCCCCCGCCCGATTCGCTACCGCAAGGATCAAGCTCGTTTTGTCGCGTCCGCTAGGCAAAATTTCAAGCTGACCAATCGCTAAAAAGCGCGTTCGGTTTTGAGAGTCGTCCTGGATACCAGAGGCCAAGACTTGCAAACCCCACGCGCGCGCTGCGATATCACTCGCGATCGCTGCAATCGTCGGATCAAGCGAAGCCAGCCGAGCGGCTTCAGAGTTACTAGACACGGGTTCGCGCTTAATGCCGGGGTATTCGCGATTCAGCCAGTTTTGGCACTGTGCCAACGCCTGAGGATGCGCCATGATCTTGGTCACACCCTTCATGTTGTTATCTTTTGCCAACAGGCAATGACGAATCAATAGAGAGCGCTCACCCAAGATACGCAACGACGAACCCAACAATAAATCAAGTGTGCGATTCACCGCACCTTCGGTTGAGTTTTCGACAGGTACCATCCCAACCTGGGCCGCACCCGCCTCAACTGCACGAAATACTTCATCAAACGACGCACAAGGCATTCCCGTCACTGAATGTCCAAAATGCTCAAGGGCGGCCTGCTCAGAAAAAGAACCCACCGGACCTAAAAACGCCACGGTTAATGATTGCTCAAGCCCCCGACAGGCTGAAATAATTTCAGTCCACACTGACGACACGGCCTCAGCAGGCAACGGACCACGATTCAGCGTTTGCAATTGACGAATCACCTGCGCTTCGCGCTCGGGGCGCAACACAGGCCCTTCTGCGTGAAACGCGTGCTTGACCTCGCCGACCTCTTGAGCCGTGCGAGCACGTTGATTTAATAAATCAAGAATTTCAGCATCGATCTGATCGATCCGCTGGCGCAGTGGCAACAGTTTGGCCTGTAGTGACTCATCCATGCGATTTTTCAAAGTCCTTTAGATAGTCAATTAACGACAGCACACCTTCAAGTGGCATCGCGTTATAAATCGACGCACGCATCCCCCCAACGGATTTATGCCCCCTTAACTGCATCAGACCACGCGCCTGCGCACCTTGCAAGAAATCTATCTCAAGCGACGTATTCGGCAAATAAAATGGCACATTCATGCGCGAACGCACAGAACGATGCACGGGCAAGCGATAAAAACTGCTTTGCTCAAAAAAACCATAAAGCGCCTGCGCTTTAGCGATGTTCAGTTGTTCGATTTGCCCCAACCCACCCTGCTGTTTGAGCCATTTAAAGACTAAACCAGCCATGTAAATCGCATAGGTTGGCGGGGTGTTAAACATTGAGTGTTGCGCCGCGACATTGGCGTAATTAAACGCGGCGGGACAAATCGGCAACGCATGCCCAATCAAATCACGCCGTACAATCACGATCGTCAGCCCGGCAGGGCCCGCATTTTTTTGTGCCCCCGCAAACACCATACCGGTTTTTTCAATCGGCATGGGACGCGATAAAAAATGTGATGACACATCTACGACCAAGGGCACCTCAGGTGCCCCCAGACTGTCCATCGAGGGCCAGTCCATGGTTTCAACGCCACCGATCGTTTCGTTGCTGCACAAGTGTAGGTAGGCCGCGTCTTTACGCACTTGCCAAGTATCAGACTTAGGCACCCAGGTAAACGCCTCTTGATGCACGCCATCGACACGCGTTGGCACACCTGCACTGGCTGCGATATGCGCATCGCCGTAGCGCTGGCATTCTTGATGTGATTTAACTGACCAGATACCGGTCAGTACAAAATCAGCCTTTGGCTGCGCAACCCGCCCAATCAGATTCATGGGGATTACCGCATTTTCAGCGGTAGCACCACCCTGCATGAACAAGATCGCGTAATCGTCAGGCACAACCAACAGTTCGCGCAGATCCGCTTCGGCTTCGCTGCAAATCTGAATGAACTCTTGACCGCGATGGCTCATCTCCATCACGGACATTCCACTGCCATGCCAATCGAGCATTTCCGCGGCCGCTTGCTGCAAGACCACCTCGGGCATTGCCGAAGGGCCTGCTGCAAAATTCCAGGGGCGTGCCATCTTAAGACTCCGAACCAGCCTCGTCAGGTGCATCTGTTGCACTTGCATCGGGTGAACTATTGTCAAGCGCTTGGTCATCACCCTCGTCATCGACATCGCTTTCAACGACACGTCTGACGCCAGACAACGTACTACCATCATCCACACTGATCAGAGTGACGCCTTGCGTTGCACGGCCCATCTCACGAATACCCGCAACGGGCGTACGAACCAATACGCCCCCAGTTGTGATCAACATAATTTCATCGGTCGCATTGGCCAACACTGCGCCCACGACTTTGCCGTTACGCGCCGAGGTTTGAATCGCGATCATGCCTTTGGTGCCACGTCCGTGGCGGGTGTACTCGCCAATCGGGGTACGTTTGCCAAAACCATTTTGTGTTGCAGTCAGCACTGTTTGGGTTTCGTCGCCCGACACCAGCATCGCAATCACATTTTGACCGTCTTCAAGCATCATGCCGCGCACGCCACGGGCGTTACGCCCCATGGGTCGCACATCGTTTTCGTCAAAGCGAACCGCTTTACCCGAATCAGAAAACAGCATCACGTCATGCTTACCATCGGTCAGTTCGGCACCGATCAAGAAATCACCCTCATCCAGATCAACGGCAATAATGCCGGCTTTACGTGGATTCGAGAAATCAGACAGCAGCGTCTTTTTAACCGTACCGCGCGAGGTCGCCATAAAGACCGTTTGATCTTCACTAAAGGCCTTGATCGGCAGTATGACGGTGATTTTTTCACCATCAATCAACGGGAACATATTGACGATGGGGCGACCGCGTGAAGTTGACGTGCCCTGCGGAACTTCCCACACTTTAAGCCAATAGACCCGGCCTCGATCAGAGAAACACAACAGGAAGTCATGTGTATTCGCTGAAAAGAGCTGGTCAATCCAGTCGTTCTCTTTCGTGGCCGCAGCACGCCGCCCACGACCACCGCGGCGTTGCGCGCGGTATTCAGACAGTGGCTGGCTCTTGATATAGCCGCTATTAGAAAGCGTCACAACCATATCAACTGGCGTAATCAGATCTTCGGTATCAAGATCGGTTGCGTTGAGCTCAATGTCTGAGCGACGCGCATCTTTAGCGTTGATTGAAAATTCGGTTTTGATCGCTTGCAGCTCTTCACTGATGATGACTGTGATTCGCTCGGGACGCGCCAAAATATCCAGCAAGTCAGAGATCGTATCCATCACCCCTTTGTACTCACTGACTATTTTGTCTTGCTCAAGACCTGTCAGGCGCTGCAGACGCATATTCAAAATTTCTTGCGCCTGCGTTTCGCTTAAGCGGTACAAGCCGTCATTTTGCAAACCAAAGATATCGAGTAGGTTATCTGGGCGATACGCGGCACGCCCACCCACTGCTTCAGAGTCTGCGCGAGACAACATCTCACGAACGAGAGAAGAATCCCAGGACTGATCCATCAAGTCTTGACGCGCGACAGGTGGTGTCGGTGCTGCTTTGATGATACGAATGAACTCATCAATATTAGCGAGCGCAACAGCCAAACCTTCGAGTACGTGCCCACGCTCGCGCGCCTTGCGTAACTGGAAGACGGTTCGACGTGTGACGACTTCACGACGGTGCGACAAGAAATATTCAACCATCTGCTTCAAGTTCAGCAGACGTGGCTGGCCATCAACTAGCGCCACCAAGTTCATCCCAAACGTATCTTGCAGCTGGGTATGCTTGTAAAGATTGTTCAAAACGACTTCAGGCACTTCACCGCGCTTGAGTTCGATTACCAGACGCATGCCGTCTTTATCGGACTCGTCGCGAATATCAGAAATGCCTTCGATTTTCTTTTCGTTGACGAGTTCGGCGATACGCTCTTGCAAGGTCTTTTTGTTAACTTGATAGGGCAGCGCGTCGACAACAATCGATTGGCGATTGGAGGCAAAATCTTCAAAGTGCGTTTTGGCACGCATGATGACGCGACCACGGCCTGTGCGATAACCTTCGCGTACGCCAACGATGCCATAGATAATGCCACCTGTCGGAAAGTCTGGTGCGGGGATGAGCTCGATCAGCTCATCAATTGTGCACTCAGGGTTACGCAAACAATACAGGCAGCCATCGACAACTTCAGCCAGGTTATGTGGCGGAATATTGGTGGCCATGCCTACCGCGATTCCTGAGCTGCCGTTTACAAGTAGATTGGGTAGGCGGGACGGCAAGAGCAAAGGCTCGTTTTCGCTACCATCGTAGTTCGGCCCAAAATCAACCGTTTCTTGATCGATATCTGCCAAGAGTTCGTGGGCAATTTTGGATAAGCGGATTTCGGTGTAACGCATTGCCGCCGCGTTATCGCCATCGATCGAACCAAAGTTACCCTGGCCATCCACCAACATATAGCGCAGCGAGAAATCTTGCGCCATACGCACAATCGTGTCGTAGACCGCCTGATCCCCGTGAGGATGGTACTTACCGATCACATCGCCCACAATACGCGCTGACTTCTTATATGCTCGATTCCAGTCGTTGTTCAATTCGTGCATTGCGAACAAGACACGGCGATGAACGGGCTTGAGACCATCCCGGACGTCCGGGAGGGCGCGCCCAACGATCACGCTCATTGCGTAATCGAGATAACTGCGGCGCATTTCTTCTTCCAGTGAAATCGGAAGCGTTTCCTTGGCAAAGGAATCCATAGGCTGACGGTTGATAGACAAAGGGTGGGTTAAAACCCGAATTCGGGGCGCAAAGTAAAGATAAAGGTCAACCTTGGATTCTACACCGCCTGCCCCCTGTATGATGACGCCACACTGTTCGTCCTAAACGGACCCGGCAAGCCCAAGAAAATGGCTTTTTGATCAAAAAACCACGCTTGTTGCCAAAAACCAACAAGAAATCCTGACGAACCGTAGAAATCCGACTATGAAAGCGATTCGAATTCAAGAAGTTCCACAAAAGTTCAACAAATAGCTTAAGATTCAACACAGCACGCAGAAAATCAGGCTAGAAATGTTTTTGTAGGTCAAACATTGCCGTACTCACTTGGTTTTTTGATGTAATTATTTGCGGCGGGGGTTCGCTGCGAGTCACTTATCCAGCTACAAGCTCATCGAGGAGAATTATGAACAAGACCTCTAAAATCGCTCTGGCACTTGCCTTTGCAGCTATCACCGCCTCAGGCGTTGCTTCCGCACAAGCGGTTGACAACTGGCGCAATGGCACCAACGAACTAACATGGAAGAACGGTACAAACGAACTTTGCTGGCAGAATAACTTCTGGACCCCAGCAACTGCTTCTGCTGACTGCGGTAAGCCAAAAGCCAATCCAATGGCAGACAAAGTTTCGATTAAAGCCGAAGCGCTGTTTGACTTTGACAAGGCAATTGTCAAACCTGAAGGCAAAAAACTGCTCGACCAAGTCGTCGCTCAGCAAAAAGCCATCAAACTTGAAACCATCATCGCAATCGGCCACACTGATTCGATCGGTTCAGATGCATACAACCAAGGCTTGTCAGAGCGTCGCGCTGCTGCCGTTAAAGCCTACTTGGTTACCCAAGGCATCGATGCAAACCGCATCACTGCTTCAGGTAAAGGTAAAACACAACCGATTGCTGACAACAAAACAGCAGCTGGTCGTGCCAAGAACCGCCGCGTAGACGTCGAAATCATCGGTAGCAAGGGTTAATCTCCCTACCTTTGACTGAGTAGCGCCGCCTTGTGCGGTGTACTTTGACTAAAAAGGCCTCGCTTGCGGGGCCTTTTTTTATGCGTCTCTTAGCCTAGGCGCTTTTATTACGAAACGGATTCTCCATGACTAGCAATATCCCTCCCTCAGGTAACGTCGATCAAGCCGAGCTCGACAAATTCAGCGCACTCGCCTCGCGCTGGTGGGATCCCAACAGCGAGTTCAAACCCTTACATGCCATTAACCCCTTACGACTGAACTGGATCAAAGGGCTCGTGGGTGGTCTGCAAGCTAAAAAAGTACTCGATGTCGGCTGCGGTGGAGGAATTTTGGCTGAAGGCATGGCACTCGCTGGCGCTGAGGTCATGGGCATTGATTTAGCCGATAAGTCGCTAAAGGTTGCGCAGCTGCACGGCCTGGAGTCAGGTGTGCCTGTGACCTATCGCAGTATTAGCGCTGAAGACTTGGCCATCGAACAGCCCGCCCAGTTTGACGTGGTCACCTGCATGGAAATGCTCGAGCATGTACCCGACCCGGGTTCAATCGTGCAGGCCTGCTCAACGCTAGTGAAGCCTGGAGGTTGGGTTATTTTTTCAACGATTAATCGCAATCCAAAGTCGTTTCTGTTTGCCATTGTGGGCGCTGAATACATATTGCGTATTTTGCCGCGCGGCACCCATAGCTGGCGCAGTTTCGTGCGGCCCAGTGAGCTCGCAGCAGCCGCACGCGCTGCCGGGCTCACCACGCATCAACTGTTAGGTATGGGCTATAACCCCTTCACCGAGCACTACTCGCTCAACCAGGATACCAGCGTCAACTATCTGATGGCGACTCACAAATGACCGCATTGATTTTGTTTGATTTTGATGGCACGTTGGCCGATACCGCACCCGATCTGGGTGCTGCTGCGAACCGTCAGCGCATTCGTGCGGGACTTGAGCCGCTGCCACTCGAGGTGTTACGCCCCTACTCCTCGGCCGGTGCACGTGGGCTTTTGCGCTGCGCCTTGAATTTAATGCCAACAGACGAAGGCTACGAGGCACATCGCGTGCAATTCTTAAAAGACTACGAAGCGGCCATGACCGTTGATACTTGCCTCTTTGATGGGGTGCCTGAGTTATTAGCGCAGATTAAAAGTGACGGAATGTCGTGGGGTATTGTCACGAACAAAGCAACTTATTTGGCACAGCCAATCGTGCGTGCCTTAGGGTTGGATCAAGATTGCGCCGTGCTGGTCTGCGGCGACACCACTGCCCACTCCAAGCCCCACCCGCTTCCACTACTGCATGCTGCGCAGCAAGCCGGCTATCGAACCGAACGCTGTCTGTATGTTGGCGATGATCTACGCGATATTCAAGCCGCGCGTGCAGCCGGTATGCCCTCGATTGCGGCGGCCTATGGCTACTGTGGGCCTGAACATCCTCCTGAAACCTGGCAGGCAGACCACTGCGTGCAATCCGCCAGAGAGATGTGGCCAGCTATTAAGCAATTAATGGGCTAGCTAACGGCTTAAGATCAAGAAGATTTACAACATATAACAAACGCTGAACTCTTTTACACGTTTGTTGTCTGACTAAGTAGATTGTTCGTCTACAATCGTGTTACTGGGGCCGATCCGGATTCGACGTGGGTCGCGAAACAGTGCAGGGCATGCCGAGCCCCAGTTCGCTCGTAAATCCACTGGAAACACTATAAACGCCAACGACGAGCGTTTC
>JBAXLV010000085.1:0-7959 GCA_037134635.1 Alcaligenaceae bacterium | reverse complement strand
CCATGGCGGCGCACTCATGAGTTTGCTCGACTTTACGCTCAGCGCAGCAGGTCGCTCTGTTGACCCCCTTGGTATGGGGATGGCGACCATTGATATCACGGTGAGTTGCATCGAGCCCGCAATCACTGACTTGACGATACAGGCACGTTGCCTGCGACGAGGATCATCGATTGCGTTTTGCGAAGGCGAGGTGCTAGACACTGAAGGCAAGCTGATTGCCAAAGCGTCTGCATCGTTTAAAGTTTTAAAAATTAAACGTCAGGGTGAAGCAGTTAAGTAGAGCGTACAGTGACACCTTAGCCAAGCTTCGCTTTTACCAGCGCCGACAGGGTTGACATTTCGGCACGACCTGCAAGGGCCGGTTTTAAAATTGCCATCACTTTTCCCATCGCGGGGTTGCCTGTAATTCCTTGTGCTTGCACTTGAGTAACGGCCGCCTCAATGGCTGCATTGACTTCAGCCTCTGTTGCAGCTTGTGGTAAAAATTCTTTTAGCACGACCATCTCGGCGGTTTCTTGTGCTGCGGTTTCGGTACGGCCAGCTTGTTCGTAGGCTGCGATTGATTCGCGACGCTGTTTGATTTGTTTCTCAATAATCGCAGTGACGTCTGCATCAGTGACCTCTTTACGTTCATCGATTTCTTTTTGTTTGATTGCGGCTTGCAGAAAGCGTAGGGTACCCAGGCGCTCGCTGGCCTTTGCCCGCATGGCGTCTTTGACGGATTCTGCAATACGTAGTTTAAGGTCTGACATAAAAGTAGCCTGTTCATCAAAAAGAAGAGTCACTAGTATAAAGCCAAGGCACCGTGTATCAAAGGATGGCGTTTGTGGCGCTCGGCGCACGTATCGCGCCGCAGGGGGTTAAAGCGTATGTTCAGCACCGATTTTTTCTAGCAACGTTGAGTGATCCTCTAGGCGCCCAACAAGCAAGTGCTGTATGCCTTGCAGATTTTGCCAAGTGCCAATCGCCGCTAATAATGAGGCGTGTAAAAGCTCGCGACGCTGACGTAGTACAAGCTCAGGGCGCACAATGAGATTGATCGAGCCGGTTTCGTCCTCGAGCGTGATAAACATGACACCTTTAGCCGTTTGTGGGCGCTGACGCATCGTCACGAGCCCGCAAGTGCGCGCCAATCGCCCATGAGGATAGGAGGTCAACACGATTGCGGATGCAAAGCGTAATCGATTGAAGGTTTGACGCAGTAACGCCAAAGGATGTCGCTCAAGCGTGAATCCCAAGCGTTGATAATCGGTGACGATATTGTGTGCTTCTGACGGAGCCTGTAATGCGGGGGATTCTGTTTCAAGCGGTTCAGCTTCGCGTAAAAGTCCCTTAGTAGCAACGCCCGCCGCCGCACTCCATGCGGCCAAGCGGCGATGTCCACTCAAGCTATGCAAAGCACCCGCTAGAGCAAGTTGCTGTAAGACCGCTTGAGTGAGTTCGGCACGTCGACCAAGATCGCGCACATCTAGAAAGCGTCCTGCCTCACGTGCTTGAAGTAGCGCATGTGCTGCAGCCTGCGGTAAACCGACAATCTGGTTTAAGCCTAAACGTACCGCGGGTCGTTTAAGCGGTAAGGTCGTATCGACGAGCGTTTCAAGTGTGCATTCCCAGGCGCTTGCTTGTACATCAACCGGTAAGAGCTGTACGCCGTGACGTCGTGCGTCTTGAATCAGTTGTGAGGGGGCATAAAAGCCCATCGGTTGTGCGTTCAGTAATGAAGTTAAAAATGCTTCGGGCTCATGACATTTGAGCCAGGCACTGGCATACGCGAGCAGTGCAAAACTTGCGGCATGACTTTCTGGAAATCCATATTCGCCAAACCCTTCGATTTGTTTAAAAATCGTTTCGGCAAATTCAGGGGTATAGCCATGCTTGAGTAAACCCTCGATAAGTTTTTGTCGAAACTGATCAATACCTCCTTTACGCCGCCAAGCCGCCATTGAGCGACGCAATTCATCGGCTTGACCGGCTGTAAAGCCCGCTGCGACCATGGCGATTTTCATCACCTGCTCTTGAAAAATTGGCACGCCAAGTGTGCGTTCAAGCACAGCACGGACTGCTCGGTTCGGAAAGTCAATGGGCTCCAAGCCTTGTCGTCTGCGTAAGTAAGGATGAACCATTCCGCCTTGAATCGGACCGGGTCGCACGATGGCAACCTCGATCACTAAATCATAGAACGTGCGTGGTTTGAGACGCGGCAGCATCGACATTTGCGCACGGGATTCAATCTGAAAGACTCCGACCGTATCTGCAGCACAAATCATGTCGTAGGTTGGAACATCATCATCCGGTATATCTTGCAAGCTAAAGTGGGGCAGGTTACGACGCCAGGCCACCCATTGAAGACTACGACGAATTACGGTTAGCATCCCTAAAGCCAGAATGTCGACTTTTAATAAACCGACAGCATCCAGGTCGTTTTTATCCCACTGTACTACGCTACGTTCAGGCATTGCTGCATTTTCAATGGGTACGAGACGCGATAGCAAGCCTCGAGCAAGAACGAACCCTCCTGGGTGCTGAGAGAGATGGCGTGGAAATCCCATCAATGCTTGCGCGAGTTCGGCCCATTGCTGTGTGACAACAGCTTCAGCGTCTAAGCCGGCCTGGGTGATGCGATTGATTAGATTTTGTTTTCCATCCCACGAGCGGTGCGCTTGAGCAGCCTGATCAAGGATGTGCGCATCAATCCCAAGCGCGCGCCCTGTATCGCGTAACACACTGCGCGGGCGATACGAAGTAACGACAGCAGTGAGCGCTGCGCGATGACGGCCATATTTTTGATAAAGATATTGAATAACTTCTTCGCGTCGCTGGTGTTCGAAATCTACATCGATATCTGGAGGTTCATTGCGCTCGCGGCTAATAAAACGTTCGAATAGTGCATTGCCGTTTTCTGGGTTGACCGCTGTAATACCCAGGCAATAGCACACAGCTGAATTGGCAGCAGATCCGCGTCCTTGACATAGAATTTGTCGTTGAACAGCAAACTGTACAAGATCATAGACCGTTAGAAAATAGGCTTCATAACCTAGCTCTGTAATGAGCGAAAGCTCATGCTCAATTTGTGTTTTGACCTGAGACGGCACACCAGCAGGGTATCGTTTTTTTGCGCCTTGCCAGGTTTGCTCATGTAAATATTGTGCTGCGCTATAACCTTTTGGTACGACTTCTTCAGGATATTCGTAACGCAATTCATCAAGACTGAATTGGCAACGTTCGGCAATGCAAATCGTTTGTCGCAGCAGCTCGGGTTGATACAAGTTGCTTAAGCGCAGACGGGTGCGTAGATGTTGTTCTGCGTTCGACGCCAGGGCATAGCCGCATTGCGCAATAGTTTTTCGTAGGCGAATCGCTGTCAGAATGTCGTGTAAGGCTTTGCGCGATCGCTTATGCATTTCAACCTGTCCGACCGCGACACAAGGAATGTTATACGCTTGGGCCATGCTGTGAATCGTGTGTAATCGTGTTGTTTCTTGGGTGCGATGTAAGCGACTGATCGCAACCCAGCAGCGATCTCCAAAATTTTTCGCAAGCCATTGAATCTGAAGAGACAAGGTTTCAGGTGTGACATCATCTTGTGGAATCAAAATTGCTAAGCAACCTTCTGCCGCGACGTCGTCAGGCCGTAAAAGATATTGTCCTTTGACGGCTTGCATACGTCCTCGTGTGATTAATTCGCACAAATTGCCGTAGCCCTCGCGGTGTTGCGCAAGTAGTACAACTTTGTAAGCGGGTTGATCAATTGGGTTAATACGCAGTTCAGTGCCAATCAATAAGCTTAAGTCTAATTTTTTAGCCTCAAGATGGGCCCGCACTACACCTGCTAGTGAACATTCATCGGTGATTGCCAGTGCGTGATAGCCTAAAGACGCTGCTTGCGCAACCAGGCTTTCAGGCGATGAGGCTCCGCGTAAGAACGTAAAGTTTGACAAGCAGTGCAGCTCGGCGTAGCCAGGTAAGGCCGTAATGATGGGGGCATTCATTAACCAAACACACCATGCAAAAACCACCGCGGCTGCTCGTGATCGCGCTCACGATAGATCCAATAGCGCACAGCGTGTTGATCTTGTGCTACGAAGTAATCACGGGCAATGCGTGCGCCATCCCACCAACCACTTTCAATGCGTTCGGGGCCTCGTAATAATTTCAAAGACGTGATGTATATCGGACGATGCTCGTGCACCTTAAGTGGTAATGCCTGCGTCAGTAGCCAAAATGGCTGTTCACTTTGTGTGGGATCGTACTGATTGAAAGAGAGTGATTGAGTAGACGTCGAGGTTTTTAAGCTAAGCGTTGCTGATTCTGATGCGCGTAGTGGGACCCAACGATTGGCAAGTTCGGGACGATGGTCTGCGAAGGGTGCCGCTTTTAATACGTGTGTCGCACCGAGGCGTGCGGATAACAAGTCAAGTAGTCGTCGGTAATTCGCGGAGGAATTAATCGGGTCAGCAAACAAGGTTGCGCTAGGTGTACTTTGTTGCATGAGCGTTTGACTCTGTAAGGTGAGTGCGACAACAGGCCCGTTCAAGATTTGACGAGATAAGTGCTCGCGCAATAAAGGCATGAGTTGATTGACTAGCCAAACAGGTTCACTAAACGCAAGTTCAAGTCGTGTAGGAGGGCAAGTAGCGCGCGCACGCTCGTAGTGCAAGTCGAGCGTGATGCTGCGCAGGGCATAGCGCTTGGCGCGCAACCAGGTGCATAAGCGATTTGCTAGACGCTCTGACACGGCGGTCAGCGCTGACGTATGTTCAAGACGCTCATATAAGTCAAGATGATCTCTAAATTGCTCAGGAGCAACATAAGGCGCTTGGTGCAATATGCTTGATTCGTACGCCTGATCAAGTTCGATCAGCAAGTCGGTTCCAACCCGTCGTTGTAAACCATCGCGCGGCAAGGCACGTAAGCCGCCTAGCGTTTCGCAACCAATGGCTTTAAGCCAAATTAAATGCGGTCTTGCACTTGGCAGTGCCGCGCAGGGTATACGATTAAGTAAACGTACAAGGGTTGATTGATGGCAGGCATAGCGCGCAGAGGATTGTGCCGCCCGTGCTAAAAGCCAAGCGCCTGTGGCTGTCGGGGCAACGCTGCTTCGCACTTGTAGCTTTAAATGTCGCAGTTGTTGTCGTAGACGTTGAACAATGATGCGAATGCCCCCAAATAGCAGCAAACTTGAGGTCGCATCGATCAGTAAGGTGTCATCACTATATTGATAGACTGCGGGTGAATACGCGAGTGCGACTTGCGCAGCTTGCGTATAGGCGCGTTGTTCTGCCGCTTCGTCTCTTGAAAAAAGTAAACATTCAGGCGCTAAGCTACGCACCGTCGCGCAGCGCATCCCCAGCGTCAACCCACACTGCTGCGCGCCGCGCGTTACAGCAATGAGCACCTCGTGTTCAAACACGGCTGCGGCCGTTGGCTCAGTCAGCCAGCGGAGTAGCCAGGTGTCGAGGCTGAGGCTGTGCAGGTGTAAGCCGATCCATCGTGTCATGGGTAAACGTTGAAAATGATTCTGTGAGCGGCATTGCGAGCCTGATGGCGTGTCCGCAAGCGGGGCCGCGACGCTTAATGATTGACAGGGTGAGGGCGCCTGTTGGTTCAGGTGCCAAGCACAGTCGCAATGCGGCAGGCGAAGCGTCGCTTTGTACGACTTGAGGACGAAACAAAAAAAATAGTGTTTGGCTGCTTTGAGCGGCCAGATGCAAGCGTTTGAGGACTGCAGTTTGAATAGGATGCGCCCAAAACAGTAAGGCTGCGCAGCTGCCATCTTTTAATACCTGCTCGGCTGCCCAATAAGCATCGCGTGCACGTTGTGGTGCTAAATAAAGCAATCGCTGGGGATTGAGTCGCCAACTGAGCCAGCAAGTGATGTTGGGTTGATAAGGGGGCTGCAGCAGCACAATTGGCTGAGAACCAGGTGTGGTTTGTAACGCGTGCTGTAAGAGCCTGATTTCGCCAATGCCTGCGTAGGGTGTCAGGAGTTCAATGAGCACCCCCGTCGGCCAGCCCTTGCCAGGTAGTTCGGCATCAAGCGCTGTAAATCCGGTCGAAATTGTGAGGCCTGCGCGGGTGCCAAACTGCGAGCCTCGCCAAAGCGTAGGGTGCAGCTGAAGCAGGGCAGCAGAGGCGCCTTGAGTAGGTGTCGTTGGTGTCGGCATCGTTAGCGATCAAAAGTAAATATACTGTATAAATATACAGTATATTTATATCTGACAACAGCGATGCTCTTTGCGTCTGGCTTAAAACGATGTGATGCGTGCGGTCATAAAGTCGATGCGCCAATTTTGATCACCCACAGCTTGGCCAAGCGCGTTGTAGCGCTTTTCGTAAAACAAGGCATAACCCTCACGGTGCTTCAGAATGATTGTTGTGCAACGCGTGCCATAGCGTTCATTTTGTATGAAAGGGCTGCCCAGCAGCTTCTCGCGATCAATGCCCACACCCGTGTCGGGTAACTCGTGGTCGGCGGCTCGATTCGTATCTTGAAAAATCTCAAAAAGCCGGGCCGGTGCTGGTTGACGTGTCTCAGTCAAGTGTTCTGAGACGCTTCGCTTGGTACGAAGCAGTTTAGGCCATGGTGTATTGAGGGTTGCGTTGGATACGCCGGTCACACCATCCGGGACTTTGCGCGGTGCGCCGGGCTCGCGATTTGAGTAATACCAAAGCCCGCTTTGATCGCCCGCCAACAAATTGAAACCGTTGTATGAGGCACCTTGTTGCTCAAGCGTTTGTAAATACTGTGCGGCAGACTGATTTTGTCGTAGATATTGCTCTGCGAGCAAGCCGCGCGACGGTGCTTGTAGATCACGGCCACCAGGTTCTCGATAATTGGTGAGCAAGGCGACACGTCCTGCGGTCGTGATGCCAAGCCATGTGCCTCCAGCCTGTAAATCTCGTCCTGCCAGCAGATCAGGGGCCTCGGGCCAAGGCTGGGCCGCCTCGGTCGGACGCAGGTGTAACTCATCGCGATTCGCCACAACAATCAGCGGCCATTCTGGCAAAACGTTTTGAGCAAAAATAGCTAAACACATAACAAAATCAAGATCCTTGCGTGCGTGGCTGTTTAGGCGAAAGGTTAACCAAAATAACGCCGGTCATCACCATCAAGGCCCCCAAAATGAAATCGAAATGAAGAGGTTCATTGAGTAACCATACCCCAAACGCTACCCCAATCAAAGGCGTCATAAAGGTAAAGATCGAGACACGAGAAGCTAAATAGTGCCTGAGTAGCCAAAACCAGATCAATAAACTAAAAAACGAAATCACAACACCCTGAGCCAGAATGCTTGCAATTAAAAGTGGGCTCCAGTGGATGTTTGACTCCCCCGTGACAACACAGGCCAAGAGTAAGCCGATTCCAGCCCCGAGCAATTGATAGAGGGTTGTTTGTGTGGCTGCGATACGCGCCAAACCAGAGCAACGGATCATCACTGTGGTGACGGCCCAAAGCAGGCCTGCGCCTAGACCAAGAAAATCTCCGAGCAGCATACTGACACTGAACGAGGTTTGTGTGCTTGGTCCCCAAAACGCCAGACCAATCCCACCAAAACAGATGAGAACACCTACCCATTGCCACCAGTTCAGACGTTCGTCAGGGCGCCAGTAATGCAGGCCGAGCGCCGTAAAGATTGGGGCGGTGTATAAAAAAACCACCATGTGCGATGCGCTCGTGTACTTCAGTCCCTCGCCGATCATCCCCCATTCAAGGGCAAATAACGCCCCCACCGCCATCCCTGTTTTCCAGGGACCGCGCCATATCGCCAGCGAGATCCCTCTGCGCCACATAAAAACGGCGAGTAAGAGGCAACCGATACAGGAACGCAAGGCAATTTGCATGTTCGGACGGATATCCTCGATGCTGAGCTTAAAAAGCACTTGTTGCCCACCCCAAATCGCACAGAGCATCGCAATGCAAAGAAAGGCAGTCAGATCTAAGGGTTTACGGTCATTCAT
>JBAXLV010000084.1:0-7966 GCA_037134635.1 Alcaligenaceae bacterium | reverse complement strand
AGTCTGCATCCAACTATTCACGGACAAGATCCAAAAAGCGGACATGAAAGTACCAAGCGCCACCATTGCTGTAGCAAAGCAATGTAGACGCGGACCCACCCGGTGGCGTCCAAATAACATGACGCCTAAAAAGCCAGCCTCAAGAAAAAAAGCCGACATCACTTCATAACCCATCAAGGGCCCGAGCACCGGACCCGTTTTATCCGCGAAAACGCTCCAGTTTGTTCCAAACTCGTAGCTCATAACCAGACCCGACACCACGCCCATACCGAAAGCAACTGCGAAGATCTTTTTCCAGTAGTTAAACAGGTCAAGGTAAACCGCTCGGCTCGTCGCCAAATGCAAACCATTGAGCACCGCAAGATAACTCGCCAGACCAATCGAAAAGGCCGGAAAAATAATATGAAAACTCACCGTGAACGCGAACTGCATCCGTGCAAGTGTGTGTGCATCCAACCAATCCATGCGTTCAGTCCTTTACTTTTTTTCGAGCTTGCCGATCAAGAGCGCGCAGATGCGCCAGCTTTTCAGCAATCTTTGTTTCGAGGCCGCGTCCAACCGGCTGATACCAACCTGGCTCTTGCATATCATCAGGCAAATAGGTTTCGCCAGCAGCATAGGCTTCAGGTTCGTCGTGCGCGTAGCGGTAGGCGTGGCCGTAACCCAGTTCTTTCATGAGCTTTGTTGGGGCATTGCGCAAGTGCACCGGCACCGGACGAGATTGATCTTGCTTCACAAACGCCACAGCCTGATTGTAGGCGTTGTAGCCCGCATTACTTTTAGCGGCCACCGCCAGATAAATAATCGCCTGGGCAAGCGCTAACTCACCCTCCGGCGAGCCAAGGCGCTCGTACGTTTGTGCCGCATCGTTCGCAATCTGCATGGCGCGCGGATCGGCCAAGCCGATGTCTTCCCAGGCCATACGCACGATTCGGCGCGCCAAATACTTTGGATCAGCACCTCCATCCAGCATCCGAGTCAACCAATACAACGCTGCATCAGGACTTGAACCGCGCACCGATTTATGGAGCGCTGAAATCTGATCATAAAAATTATCGCCCCCTTTATCAAAGCGACGTGCGTTCATACTGAGTGCATTTTCAACCAACGCAGTATCTACGAGCGTCGACCCAGCGTTTTGTGCAGCGGTGCTCGCTTGCTCGAGCAAATTTAAAAATCGTCGTGCATCGCCGTCGGCGTAGCCGATCAAGGTATCGAGCGCGGCGTCTTCAAAGCTTAGGGTGTTTAATACCGTCAACTGCGCGCGCGCCAGCAAGGCCCGAAGTTCGGTTTCGTCGAGAGACTCAAGCACATAGACCTGCGCGCGAGAGAGTAGTGCCGAGTTCACTTCAAACGATGGGTTTTCAGTCGTCGCACCGATAAAGGTCACCAGACCTGACTCAACGAAGGGTAATAACGCATCTTGCTGCGCTTTATTAAATCGATGGATTTCATCAACAAACAAAAGCGTGCGCTGCTGATGTTGATCCAGCGTGTGTTGAGCAGTTTCCATCGCTGCCCGAATCTCTTTAACACCGGCAAATACCGCAGAGATCGCGATAAATGCACAATCAAAAGCGTTGGCCATCAGACGCGCTAGGGTGGTCTTACCAACACCCGGCGGGCCCCACAAGATCATTGAATGCGGACGCCCAGATTCAAAGGCAACCCGTAAGGGCTTACCTGGGCCGAGCAAATGTCGCTGTCCCACGACGTCATCAATTGTGGTTGGGCGTAAAGCCTCGGCAAGCGGTGGCACTGGCGAAGTCTTGAACAGATCAGTCATTGAAAAAGTTCATTTCATACGGACGACATCTGCGCCCGGTGGAGGCACAAATTTAAACGTGTCCGCTGCCAAAGCCGCATGACGCTCAAGGCGTGAAAGTTCGATGTGCGTGCTTTGTCCAAAGGCATCGAGCAAAATAATACGCACTGGCAACCCCTCGGCAAAGCCGAGGTCTACATGCACAAAGCCCGCCTCACCATTACGAGGTTTGGCCCGCAACCACGACATACCCCCTTGATCTGGCAAAGCGGTGACAGTGAAAGATTGCTCGAGTGACTCAGAACCAAAAAGGATCGCGGCAGGTGAGGCACCAATCGCTCGGTCAACTTGACGCACCGTCACTTGATTCAGATCAGGATCAAATTGAAACAACTCGGCCCCGTCAGAGATGATTTGTTGCGCATAAGGTTTGCGCACATCCCACTTAAACCGGCCTGGTCGTTGAAACGCAAACTCTCCGCTTTGTGCAGGTTTGGTCTGACCTTGCGCACCGACCGTATATTGAGAAAACTGACCGCTCGCCGATTGCACCTGAGAGACAAAACTTTGTAATTGTTCTTGGGCCGAAGCCGCGAACGCGTGATTAAACACCAAGCACACACTGCAGAGCACCACATTGAAAAAACTTCGCTGCCAAACGGTGCAAAGCATTTTCGTTACCCCTCTTGCTGCGTCGTTGGCACTAAGATTTCGCGATTACCATTAGATTGCATCGTGGATACAATCCCGCTGTTTTCCATTTGCTCAAGCAGGCGGGCAGCACGGTTATAGCCGATGCGCAAATGACGCTGTACAAGCGAAATCGACGCGCGCTTGTTTTTAAGCACAATCTCTACGGCTTGGTCATACATTGGATCGGTTTCGGCGCTGGCAAAGCCCGTGACGCTTCCGACGCCATCGCCCGTTTCACCCTCAACACCACCTTCAAGCAGACCATCAACGTAATCGGGTTCGCCCTGAGCCTTCAATGCTTCAACCACGCGATGCACCTCATCGTCTGACACAAAGGCACCGTGCACCCGAATCGGCAGGCCGGTACCAGAGGGCATGTAAAGCATATCGCCCTGACCAAGCAAAGCCTCAGCCCCCATTTGATCGAGAATCGTTCGTGAATCAATCTTTGATGAAACCTGAAACGAGATTCGCGTTGGAATATTGGCCTTGATCAAACCAGTAATTACATCAACGCTTGGACGCTGTGTCGCCAAAATCAAATGAATGCCCGCAGCCCGCGCCTTCTGCGCCAGACGTGCGATCAACTCTTCAATTTTTTTACCAACCACCATCATCAAATCAGCGAGCTCGTCAATGACCACCACAATTGTGGGCAATTCTTTAAGCGGCTCAGGCGCATCCGGCGTCAGCGAAAAAGGGTTGGGGATCGGCTCTTCGCGTTTAATCGCGTCGCGCACTTTGTTATTAAAGCCAGTCAGATTGCGCACACCAAGCTTACTCATTAAGCGGTAGCGTTTTTCCATTTCACCCACACACCAGTTCAGCGCGTTTGCGGCTTGGCGCATGTCGGTGACGACCGGAGCCAGTAAATGTGGGATCCCTTCGTAGACACTCATTTCTAGCATCTTGGGGTCGATGAGGATCAATCGGGTCTGCGTCGCATCCGCCTTGTAAAGTAGCGACAAAATCATGGCATTAATACCAACCGATTTACCAGAACCCGTTGTACCCGCCACCAATAAATGTGGCATCTTAGCCAGATCAGCCACCACTGGATTACCAGCAATGTCTTTACCCAAGGCCATCGTGACAACAGAATGACTCGCGTGATAAGTCTGCGAGCCTAAAATCTCTGAGAGTTTGACCATCTGCCGGCGTGGATTGGGCAACTCGAAGCCCATCAGGTTTTTTCCGGGAATGGTTTCGACGACCCGGATACTGACCAAACTCAGCGCGCGCGCTAAATCTTTAGCCAGGTTCACAATCTGACTCCCCTTGACACCCGTCGCAGGCTCGATCTCGTAGCGCGTGATTACCGGACCCGCCTGCGCAGCGACCACATGCACCTCGACACCGAAGTCAGCCAGTTTCTTTTCAATCAAACGAGACGTGAATTCGATCGTTTCATCAGAAACCGTTTCAAAAGCTTCAGGCGCAGGATCGAGCAAACTTAAGGCGGGCAAATCACCCGCAACAGAGGGCTCTGCAAACAGCGTGTGCTGTTTTTCTTTTTGCAAACGCTCAGACTTTGCGACGGTGACAATGGCAGGTTCGATACGAATTTGATGATGCTCTTGTACAGTTTTTTCTTGTTTAGCCTCAACCTGCTCATGACGCACCGCCTGAGCCACTTGGCCCGCGCGACGATCGAGTCTGGCAGTTCGTACATTTTTTATTTTGAAAATGATCCACTCAAAGCACTCTCCGGTTTTCTCGGCGACCGCAAGCCATGAAAAACCAAAGAACAAGCTGCTGCCCGCGGCAATCAAGAAAATTAAAATAACCGTACTGCCCGAGAAACCAAACGCCTGAGAAAGAAAACCAGACCAGGTGCTACCAATGACGCCACCCGCGCCGCTCGTGAGATCAGTGCGCCCCGGAAGCTGCATCCCCCAAGAGCTTAAACGGTAGGCCTCAAGCCCGACCGAACCCAACAACGCCATCACAAAACCGATGCCTTGCTCCCAGCGAACGCGGGCTAAGGCCTCGGGTTCGCCTCTAGCGCGGATCTGCGTCGCAAGGCGCAAATACCCAGCATGTACGCGATGCAATAACAAAACGACCCACCACCAGGCTGAATAGCCAAACAAATACAGCAAAATGTCAGCGGTGTAGGCACCCACCCAGCCACCCCGGTTACGCAAGGTCTCGGCATCATGCCCCACCGAATGTGACCAGGCGGGGTCGGTCAGACTCCAGGTCAAAAGCACTAAAGTGAGCCAGGCGGCGAGTACCGCGAAGAGAATCCAGCGCGCTTCCCGGAGCAGAGAAAGCAGTTTCGTCTGTAAGGCAGAGGGCCCATTTCGGGTATTTCGGGTGGCGCGAGGAGCGCTGGTCGAGGCGGGAGAGAGTCTAGGCATAGAGAACATTATAATTTGCTGCTTAAACTTGAGGGTAAACCTGATGTCAACGTCAAAACATGCAAAAGTTCTAATCCTAGGATCGGGCCCGGCCGGCTATACCGCAGCCGTTTATGCCGCACGGGCCAATCTTAGCCCCGTCATGATCACCGGTCACGCCCAAGGCGGCCAACTCATGACCACCACCGATGTCGACAACTGGCCCGCAGACGCTCAAGGGGTACAGGGCCCTGAGTTGATGCAACGTTTCGCCGAGCACGCAGAGCGATTTAACACTGAAATGGTGTTTGATCATATCTCAGAAGTTGATTTTTCCTCCCGCCCCTTTCGTTTGACAGGCGATGGCGGCACCCAATACACCTGCGACGCACTGATTATTGCAACCGGCGCCTCGGCCAAATATCTAGGTTTACCCTCAGAAGAGGCCTACATGGGGCGTGGTGTATCAGGTTGCGCGACCTGCGATGGCTTCTTTTACAAAAACCAGGATGTCGTCGTCGTGGGCGGCGGCAACACTGCCGTCGAGGAGGCTTTGTATCTGTCCAATATCTGCCGAACGGTCACTGTGGTTCATCGTCGGAACAAATTCAGGGCCGAACCGATCCTGATCGATAAGATGATGGACAAAGTCGCCAATGGCAACATGAAGATCGCCGCTTTTCGCGAACTCGATGAAGTGTTAGGGGATGCCTCGGGCGTGACGGGCGTGCGCTTGCGCGCAACGGATTCCGACCAAAAAGAAGATATCGCAGTGACAGGGGTCTTTATTGCGATCGGCCATGAACCCAATACGGGCATTTTCAAAGACAAGCTCGACATGGCTAATGGCTACATCGTCACAAAAAGCGGCTTATCCGGTTTGGCGACGATGACCTCTGTGCCCGGAGTCTTCGCCGCTGGCGATGTCCAGGACCATGTCTACCGTCAGGCTATCACCAGCGCAGGTACAGGGTGCATGGCCGCGCTTGACGCACAACGCTGGCTGGAGAATGCGCAGTCGTAAAGCGAGCCTCGCCGACCTGAAAAGTCTGAGCGAGGCGGCTGCGCGCGTGCGCGAAAAGGCTGAGGCACTCGCCAAAGCCCAAGCCGCGTCAAACGTACCCGCCCCGTTGCCCGAGGTGGACGGAAAGCTTTTTGCGCGGGCGACTCGCTTTGTACAACCTTTAGACAAAAGCAAGGCGCGCCTCTTGCATAACTCCACAACGACCAAGCCCGAGATCGAGCAGCTTGCTGAGCGACGCCAGCGGGCGCTTGGCGCCATGCAAAGGGGTGTGCAACCGATTTCTGACGGCGCAGAGCTCGTCAATAGCACCGATATAGAACTTGACTGGGCCGCAGCGGGGATTGGCCCAGGCGTACGACGCCAATTAAGTCGGGCGTTTTGGCCAATTGGTGCACGACTCGACCTACATGGATTGAACACCGAGGCAGCCCGTAGCGCCCTCCTCACCTTTATCGAAGCCAGTCAACGCCACGGTACCCGTTGTGTTTGCATCATTCACGGTGTGGGGTATGGCTCTGCAAATGGTCAGGCCGTATTGCCCACACGCGTTAGGCAATGGCTCAAGCAGTTACCTGACGTCAGCGCATTTGCTCAGGCGCCTCGGGCGCACGGGGGTGCAGGCGCCGTGCTCGTATTAATCCGGCAACCTTAAATCATCGACCAAGGCATCGGTCAACGGATTTTTTTGCTGGGTCAGTAACGACACCACGACAATGACGACAAAGGCTGCCGGCGCCCCAAACACGCCCGAGGCAATAGGCTGAATATCCCACCACAGCTCAACGGGTTCGCTCGTCGAAATCCCAAGCACCCAATGACGCAACCAGGGCTGGGCTTGCACCATGTACACAATAGTGATCACCAGTCCCGTCAACATGCCGCAGCAAGCACCCCATTTATTCGCGCCTTTCCAGAACACGCCCATTACGAGCACTGGGAAGAAAGTCGATGCGGCAAAAGAAAAAGCCGCGCCCACTAAAAATAAAATGTCGGCCGGAGTTTTTGTAGCGGCCCAAGCAGCTACAAACGCGACCAGCAACAATAATATTTTAGATAACAACACCCGCCTCCCTGGGCCCATCTTGGGCGACATGACTCTAAAAAGGGTGTCATGCGACAGCGCGCTGGATAAGGTCAACAACAAACCATCTGCGGTCGACAAGGCTGCCGCCAAGGCACCGGCGGCGACTAACCCTGACACCACATAGGGCAGCCCACCAATTTCAGGGCCCGCCAAGACAACAACGTCTGCCCCCATCTGAATTTCAGCCAACTGCACAATGCCGTCTTGGTTTAAATCCAGAATACTCAGCAACGACCGATCAACCGCCGACCAGGCATGCACCCAACTCGGCAACTCTGCAAAACGCGTCCCCACCAGATTGGAGTAGATTTCAAACTTAACCAAGATCGCCAGAGCCGGCGCCATGAGATATAGCAACAGAATAAAGAACAGAGACCAAAAGACGGACTTGCGTGCGGCGTCAACCGACGGTGTGGTGTACGAGCGCATCAAGATGTGCGGCAGACCTGCTGTCCCCATCATCAGGCACAAGACAATGGCCAAAAAATTATGTCTCACCGCATCGGGTGCCTCATACGCGCGGCTTGCAAAAGGTTCAGCGTGTGGCTGAGGCGCCGTCGCACGCATCGCATAATCGTCCCGAGCCTTAGACCAGGCCATTTGGGCTTGTTCAACGGATGCCGGATACGAAGCCAATTCGCGCTCAAGCAAACGCACATCTCCCATCGGTGCGTCATTGGCGCGTGCACGCAACAACTTCAAGCGAAGACTTTGCTTTTCAGTTTCATAGGTTGCTGGCAAACCAGATACTCGCACTTGCATCATATCGGCGCGAGCTTGCCATAGCGCTCTGACAGACAACTCGCTTTCGTCATGGGTCAGTTCGCGCTCGCGCTCAGTCACTTGTTGCATGACAGCGCTCGCGGCCAACTGAGGCACCGGTTCGCCAGTCTGTTTGACTGCCAGCCAAATGACAGGGACCATATAAGCGATTAGCAAAATAATGTACTGCCCGACCTGAGTCCAAGTCACGGCCCGCATACCACCCAAAAAAGAACAAACCAGCACGCCGCCGAGCGCGATAAAAATTCCTAGCTCAAACGAAATCCCGGTCATAC
>JBAXLV010000083.1:0-8009 GCA_037134635.1 Alcaligenaceae bacterium | reverse complement strand
CTGAGTGAGTATCAGCTCCCGGGCATTGATGCGCTTGCGCAAGCGGTTTTTACCCGCAGTGAAGTGGCAATGCGTCAAGCGATTCAAGCGCTGCCAGATGGCGAGGATTCATATCAGATGCAAACTGATGGCTTTGACACGCCCTACGATTATGCCGTGACTGTTCGAATCTCGGGCTCAGAAATCAGTTGCGACTTTGCGGGTACCTCGCCGCAACAGCCTCGCGGAATTAATTGCGTACTGGCCTACACCCGTGCCATGACGGTATACGCCATCAAATGTCTGTTGTTGCCTGAGCTACCCAACAACGACGGGCTCTTCAGGCCGATCACCACGCTAGCACCAGAAGGCACGCTGTTAAACCCTCGAATGCCAGCTGCCGTTGGCGGGCGCGCCTGCACGGGCCATTATGTTCCGATCTTAATTTTTGGTGCGCTGTATGCCGTCTTACCAAATAAGATTATGGCCGGCGTTGGTTCGCCGCTGTGGATCGCGAACCTGGCTGGCACCCGTTCTGACGGAAAATCCTTTGCAACCGTCCTGTTTTTTAATGGCGGCATGGGTACAACGTCGATTAAAGATGGCTCATCTGTCATGTCTTGGCCAAGCAATATTTCGTGTACGCCAATCGAAATTGCAGAACGAGATGCACCACTATTTTTTAAAACCAAAGCACTGCGGCCGAACTCTGGTGGTGCAGGCACCTATCGGGGTGGTTTAGGCGAAGAGATCACTTTTGTCAGCACGCACGATCGCAGCTTTACCATCATGTTCTTAACAGAGCGCTTGAAGTTTGCCGCGCCAGGCTTCGGCGGCGGCGAAGACGGTGCTTTAGGTCAAGTATTGATTAACGGGAAAATCATCAATAGCCGCCTGCCACAACTCATCGAACCGGGCGATGAAATATGCATGCGTACACCGGGCGGAGCTGGCTTTGGCCCCCCTTCGGCCCGTGTACCCCAGCAATTGCAACAAGACCAGCGACAAGGCTATGTAGCTTAAGTCTTAACGTTACGGATCAAATAATCGAGATACTTATGACCACATTAATCAAACGTTTAGCTCAAGGCCTGCTCGCACTTAGCCCAATACTCTGCTCTCCCAGCGCATTGGCGCAAAACGCGACCGACACGTTAACAAACACCTACCCCGCCAAAGCCGTTCGCATCATTGTCCCATACACCGCCGGGGGGTCAACCGATATTCTGGCCCGTACGCTGGGGCAGCACATCGGCGAAACACTTCATCAATCCGTCATTATTGAAAACAAGCCTGGCGCGGGCTCCAACATTGGAGCAACTTACGTTGCGCGTGCCAATCCCGACGGCTATACGCTCTTGCTTGGGACATCGACCGCGCTTTCGGCAAACATTAGTCTTTACAAGAACCTGGCGTTCAACCCAGAGAAAGACTTTGCGCCCGTTATTTTGGCGACTATGCTTCCAAGCGTCTTGCTCGTACCACCCTCTTTGAACGTGCGCACCGTGCAAGAACTCACTGCCTATCTTAAGAAAGCGGCCCCTCCCGCCAGCTATGCCTCGTCAGGAAGTGGCACGCCCTCACATTTAGGTGTCGAACTCTATAAACGCATTATGAGCTTAGATGTCACCCATATCCCGTATAAAGGCGGCGCGCCTGCACTTTTGGATTTAATTGGCGGGCAGCAAACAACTTTTATGCTTGCAATCCTACCCGACGCTGCACAGATGATTCAAAATGGCCAATTGCGTCCACTTGCCGTCACAACCGCGAAACGCTTGGCGGCTCAGCCTGCTTGGCCAACAATGGCAGAATCTGGCGTCGATAACTTTGAGTTGATCGGTTGGTTTGCCATCGTCGCCCCAGCCAATACCCCGCCGGCTATTATCGGCAAACTCAATCAAGCCTTTAATCGAGCTCTTCAAGATCAAACTGTGCAGGGCAAGCTCAAAAATCTGGGTTTTGAAATAGAAGGCGGTTCGCCTGAAAAACTGGGAGACCTTATCCGTACTGAAACGATAAAATGGAAAAAAGTCATTGATGACGCAAACGTCACACCTGATTAACTGAGATACTGCTGCGCGACGTGTTTGTTCAATCACTTCAGAAAATAATATGAAAACATATAAATTTTTTCTCTTTGTAGCCCTGACGCTCTTGACCACGAGCTCATTTTCTCAAACAGCCTCAAGTTTTCCGAATCGCAGTATTCGAATCGTTGTCCCTTTCGCCCCGGGTGGTTCAAGCGATTTCTTAGCGCGGCTCGTGGCTCAGCGCATGACCGTCGATTGGGGCCAAACGGTCATCGTTGAAAACAAGCCAGGCGCGGGCGCAGTCTTAGGGGCAGACCAAGTTGCCAAGTCACCCGCCGATGGCTACACCCTGCTCTTGGGCGCCGCGCATCATTCAATTGCTCAAAACGTTTATAAAAATGTGCCTTACGACTTTGATCGCTCATTTGCACCGATCAGTGTCATTGCACTAATCCCCAATATGGTTGTGATTAACGCAAACATTCCTGCGAAGACAATTCAAGAGTTCATCGCACTCGCCAAAGCGCAGCCAGGAAAAATGAATTATGGTTCTGCAGGATCAGGTACCGCACATCATTTAATTGGTGAAATGTTCAATCTGCAAGCGCAAGTCGACATCGTACATATCCCTTACAAAGGGAGCGCGCCTGCGATCTCTGACCTCGTCAGTGGTCAGGTGCAATTGATGTTCGATACGGTGACTGCCGGGCTGCCGCAAGTCACGGCCGGAAAAACGCGTGCGCTTGCCGTCACCACGGCCAAACGTTCATCAGCCCTGCCTGACGTGCCGACGTTAAATGAAACTGTATTACCTGGGTTTGATGTTGGCACCTGGTTTGGCTTACTCGCACCAGCCGGTACACCAAGCGATATCGTCAACAAACTTAGTGCAAAGGTTACCGAAATCGTCAATATTCCTGAAGTCAAAGCTCAATTACTCAGCACGGGTGCCGAACCCATCGGAAATTCCCCTACAGAAATGTCTGCCCAGATTCAAAAAGAACTTGCAGGCTTTGCGGCTCTACTCAAACAAATCAAGTTAACCGTTGAATAGCACCACCGTCTATCAAACACAAACACTTCAATTTATTTAACTTCAGGCAAACGCTATGGGGACTTTTAGAACATTTTTGTTCGCACCCGCCAACCATCCGAGACGCACAGAAAAAGCCTTTACCTTAGGTGCGGATGCGGTCATTCTGGATTTAGAAGATGCCTGCGCCGTCTCAGAAAAAGTTGCCAGTCGTCCCAAGGCCGTGCAAGCAATGCAGCAACCTCGTAACTGTCTAGGTTATATCCGAGTCAATCCGATGTCGACGAGTTACGCCTTCGGAGATCTCGTTGCAACGGTGCAGCCGGGCGTCGATGGTTTGATTCTTCCAAAGGTCGAAACCGCAAGCCAAGCCCAAACAGCAGACTGGATTATCACCGAGCTCGAACGCGAGCGCGGCTTGGCACTTGGTAGCCTTGACCTCATCCCAATCATTGAAACTGCTAAGGGCATCGCCAACCTAGGCGAGATCCTTGCAGGCTGTGCCCGTATCAAACGCGTTGCCTTTGGAGCAGGAGATTTCACGCTTGATTTAAATTTAAAATGGTCGCGCGACGAAAACGAACTACTTTCTTATCGCAATCAAGTTGTATTGCTCTCGCGTGCGTACGATAAAGAGCCCCCCATCGATACCGTCTGGGTCGATTTACAAGATGCCGAGGGTTTCGAAATCTCAACGAACAAGATTCGAGATCTTGGGTTTCAAGGCAAACTCTGCATCCACCCAGATCAAATTCCTGTGGTGAATAAAGCCTTTACACCAACAGCTGCGCAAGTTGACCGCGCTACAAAAATTGTTGAAGCGTTTGCAGCGGCTGAAGCTGCAGGCTCTTCATCGATTCAACTAGATGGTCAATTTATTGACTATCCAATTGTTTATGCGGCTCAGCGTGTCGTTGCGATCAGCCAGAAATTAGCGCGCACAAGTTAACGTTACGCAAAGCCTCATCCAGGAAACTAAGCGCGCATGGCACAGTCTTGTGCCTGGCGTGCTTCAAACGCCGCGCAACGCTCATCGTATTTAAACCCGCGGATGCCGCCTCGAATCGAACCTGATTCGCACGCCCGATACAAATCGCGCCAGCACTCCGGTAGCGGATCGCTGTCGGGCGGAGCAATCCAAAGACGATACAACAAGCGCTTCAGCGCCGGATCCTCATGATCTTGGAACTCAGTTCGTGAATGTAGCGTAACGTGACTATTGACGATTTGTACATCGCCAGGCTCAAGCCACATTTCATAGGCGAGCTCTGGTCGACGTACCACCTGATCATATTGCTCAAGTGCCGCATATTGTTCTGCCGTCAATTGCGGAGCCCCTTCGATTTTTTGGGCACTGCGTACACGGTTCCAGTTCCAGCGACCAAACCATTTGCCATTACATTCAGAAAAAATGGGCTGCATCACATATGGCCCTTCGTCGGGTGCGCCTTCGCCTTGGCGACTAAATGCAATGGGCTCATACAACCATTTCAGTTGCTCGGGATACTCGCGTGCCATCGCGTCATGCCCCGCCATTGAACTGCTCACAATGGTTTTTCCACCCGAGACAGCTTGATTAAAACAACTTAAAAAAATGATATCTGAAGAGTCAGTATGAAAATCAAGCTCAGCGTTTGATGAGTAGCCTCGCCCAGTTCCTGTGCGATAAGTCATCCCAGCATCGCGGACTGCAGAAATATAATGCGTGTCTTTACCTTGTGGGCGCGGTACTCCGGCGTGCAAGCCCAAAGCCCACGTCAATAGCTCAAACTGCTTTGCGGTCAACGCCTCTCGAGGCAAACCCTTCACCAGTGCAACCCCTAGACCACGTTTGACCTCTTCGAGTGCCGCCGCAAAAAATGTCCACGTTTTCGAAAACGAGAAGTCAGCCCGTCGATAATCTAACAACGACTTGTTTGGATCTTCCGCCTTTAACACGGCCGCAACCATCTCTTGACGCGCTTGCTCATCGACTCTAAAAATCCAGCGCTGATCGTTATTCAGATCAGCCACTTGCCAATTTGAGGGATGTTTCAAAGAAGTTAAAACCATACGACGACCTCAATACACGTTATTTTTTAAAATTAAACACTGATGCTATCGCAATATTGTTTGCTCAAGTCAAAGCAAGCAGTTCTCGAACTTCAAAATTGGCCGAGCCCATTACAAGTGCATCAATTTGAGCAGAAATAGATGCATCGTATCCCTCAGTCATGAGTCCTCTCGCTTTAGCGCGAATTCGCTCAGGACCAACAGGACGCGTCCAGCTACCAAGCGGTGCGTCACACCGATTGATCAACTGACGGCCGTCCTTCAAATGAATGACAAGTTCAACGTGCATCTGATCTAAACGACCTGAAATCGTAGCGTCGGTTTTAAGTATGATTTTTTCAAGCAAATCCACAACGTCAGCTGAAAAACGCCTCGCTTGGGTAAAACTGTTAGGCTCAATCTGCCCGTCGAGCAAAGCCACTGCCGTTGTGTACTGCCAAGAAAACTTACCATCTAATCCAGTTTCAGGTTTTGGACGATCAATGTAGTGCATCACGGGTGTGCGCAATTCTATGTGCTCGATCTCTGTGCGCCATTGCACACTGGGGTGAGCAGCACGCGCTTCAAGCGCAGCCGTAATCACAAAATGAGTCGCAAACTGTGAGGGGAACAGCTTCCACGCCGGACCCGGCGACAAGGCCCGCGCGATCTGCAGTGGCACAACCAAGTGCTGCGGCTCAAACGTCGCACCGAACAAAGCCGGACCCCACCCTCTCGGGCTCCCTAAGGCGTCGATGTTCGCGGTAAATCCTTCCGCCGCTAACATGGCGGCCTCAACACCATTTGCAGCTGCGTCCCCACAGTGCAGTGCTTTAGTCATCGTACCGACATTCGCTAACACCGAGCCACAACGCGAAGCCGCAATATTGACCGCCGCAAGCATCTTCTCTTGTGTCAGTCTCATCAAATCGGCAGTAGCCAGAGCAGCCGCCAACGGACCCACGGCGCCAGGGGGATGCATCGTCAACTTGCCTGGCTCGATCTGTCCCGAAGCCAGACGCAGACGCCCCTGCGCTTCTACACCCTTTGCCAACGCACGTAGCAGCGAACGACCCTGAGGTCCTTTCCCATTCGCTTCCAGCAACTCGGCCATCGCAAGTAAGGCTGGCAGCAGCGGTGAAAGCGCATGATTGGGCGGATTCCACATCGGCTCAAAATCTAGTACATGCATCGAGGCGCCGTTAATCCGCGCCGCTTGAATCACCCCTGTTGAGGAGCCCTTGCCGATCACCCGCGCAGGACCCGCTGGCACATCTCGTTGCGCGAGTGTGGCCAAAATTCCTGGCCCAGGCTCGACAGCGCCCGCTATTGCAACGGCCAGTCCATCTAAAAGTAGCAGACGACACTGCCGCTCAAGGGTTTCATCTTGCGCGGGCCAAGCATGCAGCAAAGCCACAAAGCTACGTGTCAGCTCATCGGAAGGTTTCGAAGCGTTCAATCGCGTGTCTCTCTGCTCTTTTTTTTAATACATAGTCTATAGTTGACTCGTATTCATTTTCTCGCAGTTTTAGCTTTAAAAATGAGATCACACTCCACTATTTGGAATCTTGTTCGCCGATCTCCAAAATATCGGGTTTTCCCTAATCGACTGACCCGCGCATTCGCCACAAACTGCCTGACAAGAATTCATCAATGCGATGACTCCGCACATAATAAGTAAACTGGGGACGGCATGACACAGATCATTGCGCGCGCGTTTCGCTCGCGAGTAACAACGCATTGTCAGCCATTTTCGCTGCGTCGCACAATTACAAGGCTTCTGGCGTCTCTAATGCTCACGGTGCCGGCGGCAAGCGTTTGGGCCCAAACCGCGGCAGACTGGCAAACCGTCGATGCACTTGCAAAAAAAGAAGGGACGCTGAGTCTGTACCATAACCTGCGCCCCTCCGGAATCGAAAAGCTCTTATCTGAGTTTCGCAAAACCTATCCCGGCATCAAAACGGAACAAATGCGTCTGGGCAGTGCGCCGCTCATCGAACGCTTTGCCACCGAATTCAATGCAGGCCGTAACCTCGCCGACGTCGTCATTACCTTTCCTGACGAAACGATGCTCAAAGGTGTTGACACTGGAGGCTGGGCACTTGAATGGACACCGCCAGAACTTAGCGCCTTTAAACCCGACATCAATCGGGGCAATAAGATGTTTGCCGTACACACGTCTCGCAATGTGATCATCTGGAATAAGCAACGGGTCAAAGCGGCTGATGCACCAAAAGAATGGACTGACCTCTGGGATCCAAAATGGAAAGGCAAAGTGGCAATGGACCCTCCTTGGCGCTCGATTGCAGTACAGGGTTTAATCGCACACTGGAGCAACATCGGCTTGAGTGATTCGGCACAAAAACTTAAAGCAAACGATGTACGCTTTTTTGAAGGCTCTGCCGGGGTCTTTCAGGCGGTACTGCGTGGCGATGCATTGGTCGGTACCTTAGCCGACCTGCCGCTCGAACCCGGCTTAGTCGATGGCGCACCCATTGGCTTCGTATACCCAAAGTCAGGCACTGCGATTAACGATGGTTATGTGATGGTGCCGGCAAAAGCACCTCATATTAATGCGGGTAAATTATTCGCGAACTGGGTCATGTCGGCGCACGGGCAGGCCGTTTTACAAGAGATTGGCGGCTTGCCAGGCACTCGCCCCGGCATCACGCCACCAAAATTTATTCCGGCAACCTCTTCTCTTTCTAATGTCGTCGACTCGCTCGTCATTTCCTCGTCCGCACAGCAGGTTCAGGCAATCAACACCTGGCGTGAAGTTTTTGGGATTCGTTAAGCATTGATGAACAGATGGACCAAGCAGAGCACGATTGCGCAGCATCGTTTTAATTTCCTAGCCCCCCTCTACGCCCTGGTCTTTGCGGCCGTCGCACTCATGGCGCTGGTGCCAGTGCTGGCGCTCGTCCTGGGTAGCC